>JANLPD010000145.1:0-4287 GCA_031367045.1 Frankiales bacterium
CACAAGGTGGCGCAGGAGTTCTACGCCGAGCAGCTCTCGGGCCAGGAGGCCGTCATCGGGCGGCAGTTCCTCGCCGAGCGGGGCTTCGACCAGGCGGCGGCGGCGGTCTACGGCGTCGGCTACGCCCCGTCCGGCTGGGACGTGCTGATCCGCCACCTGCGCGGGCGCGGTTTCACCGACCCCGAGCTGATCACCTCGGGCATCGCCTCGCAGGGGCAGCGCGGTTCGATCGACCGGTTCCGGGGGCGGCTGGTCTGGCCGATCCGGGACATCGGCGGCGACGTCATCGGGTTCGGCGCCCGCAAGCTGAGCGAAGACGACAACGGGCCGAAATACCTCAACACCCCGGAGACGCCGATCTACAAGAAGTCAACGGTTCTCTACGGCGTCGATCTGGCGAAGAAGGAGCTCGCACGCCGCCGCCAGGCGGTGGTCGTCGAGGGGTACACCGACGTGATGGCCTGCCACCTCGCCGGCGTCCCCACCGCGGTCGCGTCGTGCGGGACCGCCTTCGGCATCGAGCACATCGGCGTCCTACGCCGGCTTCTGATGGACCAGGACGAGTTCCGAGGCGAGGTCATCTACACCTTCGACGGCGACTCGGCCGGCCAGAAGGCGGCCCTGAAGGCCTTTGACGAAGAACAGAAGTTCGTGACGCAGACCTACGTCACGGTGTCGCCGGACGGCATGGACCCCTGCGAGCTCCGCCTCGCCCGCGGCGACGCGGCCGTCCGTGACCTTGTCGCGGCGCGGACGCCGCTGGTCGAGTTCGCGGTGCGCTCGACGCTCGGACGCTACGACCTGGAGACCGCTGAGGGGCGCGTGCAGGCGCTGAAGGCCACCGCGCCGCTGATCGGTAAGATCAAGGACCGGGCGCTTCGACCGGAGTACGCCCGCCGCCTCGCCGGCTGGCTGGGCATGGACGTGGACACCGTCGTGCAGTCGGTGGCGGAGGCCACCGGCGACGGGCGGGCGCCGCAGCAGCGGCGCAACGCGACCCTGCCGGTGCAGGCTGATGTGGCCGTCCTGCGGCTCGAGCGCGAGGCGGTCAAGCTCGCCGTGCAGGCACCGCAGCTCGTGGCGCCGGAGTTCGACGGGCTGGCAGAGGAGGTCTTCACCGATGCCGGGTTCCGCACTGTCGCGGAGGCGGTCTCTACCTCAGGCGGGACCTCAACCGCCGTAGCGGGGGAGCAGTGGGTTACCGCGCTGCGCGAGGCTGCGCCCGACGACGAGCTGCGCGGGCTCATCACTGCGCTGGCGGTCGAGGCGCCGCTGTCCGACACCGAGCCCGATGCGCGCTACGCCGGCCAGGTGCTCGCCCGGCTGCAGGAGCACGCCGTCGTACGCCGGATCGCCGAGCTGAAGCCGAGCATGCAACGGATCAACCCGGTCGACGAGGCGTTGCGCTACAACCGGCTCTGGGGCGAGCTGGTGGGCCTGGAAGCGACCGCCAGGGCCTTGCGCGAGCGGAGCATCGGGGCCCTGTGACCGACCCAGGGGCCGACGCCCACTCCGCCAGCGCGACCGCGCTGCCGGAGGGGGCGGAGGTCGACTGGACGATCGCCGGGCTGGTCAAGCGTGGCCGCGCCGAGGGCACCCTGGGCGCTGAGGACATCATCGCCGCCGTGTCAGCAGCAGACCTGCCTCCGGAGGCCGTCGACCAGGTGCTCGCAGCGCTCGCAACGGCGGGGGTCGAGGTCGTGGACGAGCACGCCGAGGAGGAGGCCGAGCAGGCTGAGGAGCGCCGGCGCCATGACGAGGAGGTGGCGGCCCGATCGACCCCCACGAGCGACCCGGTCCGGCTCTACCTCAAGGAGATAGGCCGCGTCCCGCTTCTCTCGGCTGCCCAGGAGGTGGACCTTGCGCGCCGCGTGGAGGCTGGCCTGTTCGCCGCTGAGAAGCTCGGGCAGGAGGCCCGCCTGTCCGCGGCGCTCAAGCGGGACCTCGAGGTCATCGCCTATGACGGTGTCGTGGCCAAGCGTGGGTTGATCGAGGGCAACCTGCGGCTCGTGGTCAGCATCGCCAAGCGCTACGTCGGGCGCGGCATGCTGTTCCTCGACCTAGTGCAGGAGGGCAACCTCGGTCTGATCCGGGCAGTTGAGAAGTTCGACTACACCAGGGGTTACAAGTTCTCCACCTACGCGACTTGGTGGATCCGCCAGGCCATCACTCGCGCGATGGCCGACCAGGGACGCACGATCCGCATCCCGGTGCACATGGTCGAGCAGATCAACAAGCTGCTGCGGGTGCAGCGATCGCTGGTGCAGACGCTCGGCCGCGATCCCACTCCGGAGGAGGTCGGTCGTGAACTGGACCTCCCCCCCGACAAGGTCCGCGAGATCCAGCAGATCGCCTTGGAGCCGGTCTCGCTCGACACCCCGATCGGGGAGGAGGACGACTCGCACTTCGGCGACTTCATCGAGGACGCCGACGCAGTGATCCCCTTGGACGCGGCGTCCTTCTTGCTCCTTCAGGAGCAGCTCTCGAACGTCCTGCACGAGCTGAGCGAGCGGGAGCAGAAGGTGATCGCGCTGCGGTTCGGCCTCGGGGACGGCCAGCCGCGCACCTTGGAGGAGGTTGGCAAGGAGTTCGGGGTGACCCGTGAGCGGATCCGTCAGATCGAGGCCAAGACGCTCGCCAAGCTGCGTCACCCGTCGCGCTCCCAGAAGCTGCGCGACTACCTGGAGTAGTCACAAGCTTTGCGACCACCTCGAGTAGTCCCGCCTAGGCTTGCGGTATGCCGTTGCTGCGTCGACGTCCCGTCCCTGCGGCGGTTCGCGCAGTCCCGCTGGAGCCCGGCGACCGCCGGCTGGACTGGGCCGACACGAGCGACGGGCTCGTCGTCGTGGCGAGCGAGGCTGGCTTGACCCTGCCGGGGCGCCCGCTGCTCGAGTGGCGGCTCGTCGAGAAGGCCACCTGGCAGCGACCCCGGCTGGTCGTCTTTGAGGTTGCCGAGGTCGAGGGGACTGGCGCGTCGTACTCCCTGGAGTTGCAGGAGGGCGGTGACCTGCCGGAGGTCGTGCGTGCCAAGGTGATGGACAGCGTGGTGTGGTCTAGCCATGTGCGTCTCGGCGCGAACGGAGGCGTCCGTGTGGTCGGGCGTCGGCGGCGCGGGTGGGAGGTGTTCGACTGGCAACTCGTCTACGACGCTGGCACTGACGTCGCGGACGTCGGGGTCCGCAGAGAGGCCGAGCAGGCGCTCGCTGCTGCCCGCCGCACCGTGGGCTGACCGCCGCGGTGATGACCGCTCAGGTGCGGGCGGAGGGGCGGACTGGCCCGCTGCCGTTGCTGAGGTCTACGACGGCGCCCGAGGTGTCGTTCTTGTCCGTCATCACAGTGTGGACCGTGTTGTTGACGGTGCTGCGGGCCCGGTCGGCGAGCACGCCAGCAGTCTGCTGGACGCTGCTGGTCGCCTTCTGCACGGCCGGCCGGCCACTGAACTCGCGCGCCTTCGCCATGATCTGGTCATAGCGCTGGGTCCCGGCCCTGCTGCCCAGCACGTATCCGACGCCAATGCCAACGGCCAACTTGAGCTTGCTGATCACGATGTCCTCCTGGGGATGCTGCGGTAAGGCTCCTACAAGGACTCCATACCCTCCCATCGCCTGGGCTCACCCCTTTCGGCGGGGCTGTGCCAGGTCCTCCTCGCGGCCAGCGTCCGTCCCCCCGCTCGGACCGGCTCTTGCGGACCTTCGCGTGCGCTAGACTTTCGCCCGCCGCCGGTCCTCCGGCGCAATCCCGCGTAGCTCAATTGGCAGAGCATGCGACTGTTAATCGCAGGGTTCCTGGTTCAAGTCCAGGCGCGGGAGCCCTCTTTTGTTGTGGCGTCTCCTTCCGAAGGACAGGCGCTATTTTGCGTGTCTCAATTGACTTTATGGTTGGTTTCTTGAGACGAGGGTGTATGTCGATTCGCGTTGCGTCGCTGGTGGTGTCGAAGGCGGATCGGGTCTGTTGTGGCGGCGCCGCTATGAGATCGGCGGGCTGGCCGCACTACGGGATCTGGACCGGCGGGTCGGCCGCGCAGGATCTCGCAGAACGAGGTGGTGGTCGCGACACTGACCAGGCCGCCGGCCAAGCTGGGAGTGACGCACTGGTCCTCGCGACTGCTGGCGAAGGAGCCCGGGATCGGGAACGCTACGGTCGCCAAGATCTGGCGGTAGTGGGACCTGTAGCCGTGGCGTGCCGAGACGTTCGAGTTCTCCACCGACTCGGAGTTGGACGCCAAGGTCTGCGACGTCGTCGGGCTGTACATGAACCCCCCGAGACGCCATCGTGATCTGCATTGAT
>JANLPD010000179.1:0-3094 GCA_031367045.1 Frankiales bacterium
CGGGGGCAAGACAGACCTTGCCCGTGTCCGGGGTGAGCTGGCCCGAGAGGCAGGACAGCAGGGTGGACTTGCCGACGCCGTTGGGCCCGACGACACCGATGCGGGAACCGGGAGAGACGGTCAGCGAGACGTCCGACAGGACCAGTGCTGGCCCACGCACGACGGTGACGCCGGAGACGACGAGGGTGGCGGGCACGGGAGGACATTCCACACCCGTGCCCGCCGACCTGTCGACCAGGTCAGGTCGCGAGTCGTACGACCTGACCTGGCTGGTCGCAGAACGGCGGGTCGCCAGGACCCACCAGCGCCAGGTCCTTCGGGCAGATGGACTGCACCGCGACGAACAGCGATCCCTTGCGGTCTACCGCGATGCCGGCCGGGTAGCTCAGGCCCTCCGAACCGGCCACCGTGGTGACCACCCCCGACGGGGTGACCTTGCTGACGCTGCCGCTGTGCGGCGCGAAGAACGTCTGTTGGGTCAGCCCGAACAGGTTGGAGACGTAGAGGTTGCCGGCGCGGTCGGTCCCGCAGCCGCTGATGGCGGTGAGGCCGTCGCCGCGGTCGGCGACGAGGGTGGCCGTGTGGCCGTCCCAGCGGTAGACCTGCCCGCTGAGCGTCCCGATCCAGACGGTGCGTCCCGACGTCGCGACGCAGGTCGGTACCGCGTCATAGGGGAAGCGCTGGTCCGCAGCCCCGGGCGGGTTGGGCAGGTAGGTCAACACCTTGATCTTGCCGCGCCGGTCGACGTAGTCGAGGGTGTTGCTCCCGGCGTCGACGACGTACCAGCCGTCGTTGGGTCCAGCTGTGATCCCGTACGGGTTGCTGTCGCCAGGCCGGAAGTCAGGGTTCGCGGGGTCGACCGTCGCCTTGTGGTCAACGATCCACTGGTAGTTGAAGCGGCCGACCTCTGCCTCCGTCTTGGCCTTGCCGTCCTGGGCGACGACGAGGTCACCGAGTCGGCGCTTTGCCTTCGCTACCGCCTGAGAGCAGGCGGGTTCCGGCTGCCCGGTGCAGGCGTCCGGCGGCACTCCCTGCGGGCTGCCGGTGATGATGCCGGCGACCTGACCATCATCGAACGCCACCCCGTCGATGCCAGTCGACGCCACGGCGGTGCCGATCGAAGGCAGCCCGTCGATCACCGTGCGGCGCTTCCCGTTACTGGTGCGGATGGAGCTGATGCGCGAGGTAAAGCCGATGCAGGTCGGCCCGATCTCCCCTGGGCCAGCGGTGCAGGTGGGGCCGGCGTGCCCCGCCTCACCGACGTACAGCAGCCCGTTGTCGCCAAAGACGAGTCCGCGTGGGTTGTCCAGGCCGCTGGCTACCAGGACGGGGCCCACCGGTGCGGGCGAGGCATTTGCGTTCGGGAGCATCGACTGGGTGACGCTGAGCGAGGCGGCGAGCGACAGCACCACAGTCGCGTGCCGCCGGGCATGACGGGACATGAGCCCCTCCTTGTCCACGGCCGACATCGTTCGGCCCACGACGCGCAGGACAGCACCGGCGTGCTGCGCGGTCATCGGTCAGATGGCGTATTCCCCACCGGGAGCGGACGGGGCGGGCTGGGCGGCGGAGGAGCCGAGGACCACGCCGAGGTCGAAGCGGACGGGCACCTCGAGCTGTTCGTAGGTGCAGCTCGTCGCGTCGCGGTCCGGCCGCCAGCTCTTCCACTGCGCGGTGTGCCGGAAGCGGGTGCCTTCCATGTGGTCGTAGGACACCTCCGCGACCAGCTCTGGGCGCAAGGCGACAAACGACAGGTCCTTGCCGCTGTTCCAGCGGCTGCCCGCGGCCTGACCGGGATGACGCTCTGGCACCTCGTCGCCGGTCCATGGGTGCGGCTGCCCCTCCTCGAGCAGGTACGCGGCCAGCTCCTCGACCAGCGCCGCCCTGCGCGCCATCGGGAAAGCGGCCGCGACACCGACGTGCTGAAGGGCGCCGGCGCCGTCGTACAGCCCGAGCACCAGGCTTCCGACGACGGGTCCAGACTTGTGCAGCCGGTAGCCGGCAACCACGACGTCGGCCGTGCGCACGTGCTTGATCTTCAGCATCGCCCGCTTGTCCTGCTGGTAGGCCGCCTGGCGCGGCTTGGCGACGACGCCGTCCAGCCCGGCGCCCTCAAAGAGAGCGAACCAGTCGCGAGCGAGGGCCGGGTCGTCGGTGGCAGGGGTCAGGTAAACCGGGGCGGCGGTTTCGTACAAGGCCTGCTCGAGCAGGGCCCGTCGCTCCTCTTGCGGTCGGCCCATCAGGTCCTGCGATCCCAGGGCCAGCAGGTCAAAGGCAACGAAGGAAGCCGGGGTCCGCTCGGCCAGCAACTGCACCCGGGAGGCGGCCGGGTGGATGCGCTGGAGCAGCGCCTCGAAGTCCAGGCCCTTGCCGTCGGCGATTACGATCTCGCCGTCGATGACGCAGCGCTCGGGAAGCTGGGCCTTCACAGCTTCGACGATCTCGGGGAAGTAGCGGGTCAGCGGTTTTTCGTTGCGGCTGCCGAGCTCCACCTCGTCACCGTCGCGAAAGACGATGCACCGGAAACCATCCCACTTCGGCTCGTAGAGGAAGTCACCGTCGGGAATCTCGGGAACGCTCTTGGCCAGCATCGGCTTGACGGGCGGCATGACGGGCAGCTCCACGCTCAAACCACCCATCTCGCGTCGCGAGCTGCGGTTCGAACCAGTCGCCGGCCCATTTGAGTCATAACTCTCCGTGAGGAAAAATCCCGTACGATCGGAAGTGGGTAGGGCCGCCTTACCTACGGACCGAAGTCGTTGAGCGGCGGCTTGTGATGAATGCACCCTTGCACGAGCCCCGGCCTTTGGGCCGCCGACAGAAGCAGAAGTCAGGCTCTGCGAACGACGGCCGTCACGAGCAGCGGGTACCAGGCGGCCAGAACACCAGGCGGCTAGAACACCCTGGTGAACCGGCGTACGGCGCCCAGGTCGCCCTCGCTGGCCGGCGAGCCGGTCGTCGGGTCGACCCATGCCGTGAAGTCCGCAAGGGTGCGTACCGCGAAGGGCGGCCCGTCGACCGGGTAGAGCGGCAGGTAGACCACCGTCGTACGCGTCTCGTCGTTGGCGTCGTGCCCGAGACCGAGGACGAGGTA
>JANLPD010000318.1:0-8699 GCA_031367045.1 Frankiales bacterium
CGAGAGGGCTCGTCCGAAGGCCGGGTTCGGCGCAAAGATGTCTTCCGCGGACGGCATCGCCGGCGGCCCTGCGATGTCGTTGTCGAGCTCGGAGTCGGAGTCGAGCTCGGAGTCGGAGTCGGAGTCGGAGTCGGAGTCGGAGTCGGAGTCGGAGTCGGAGTCGGCCGGCTCGACGCGGTGCGCCTGCGGGGGAGCCGTGGCAGGCAATACGGCTGCCTCGGCAAGAGCTCGGGCGACCAGGAGCCGGCGCGCATCACCCACAGCGGCATCGACGGAGACCTCACCGATCAGCAGGCGGGTGGTCGGGCAGGGGGCGGGCAGTCCGCAGCCCGTGCACCGGCCGGTGGGGGCGGCGGCGTGCAGGAGCGAGGCGGCGAAGGCCAGCGAGGCGGCGCGCTCGCTGGCGCGCGCACGACCGAGCGCTTCTGCGAGCAGGCCGTCGTACAGCGGGGTAGGGGATGTCACCGCCCCAGTGTGCTACCCGCCGCAGTGGAACGGGTTCTCACTTCGCCCGGGCCGGGCGGTGGGGGCAGGGGTTACCGCCGGTAAGGTCTGCTGGTGCCCGACCTGAATCGCCCCCTGCGTATCGCGCTGCTGTCGTATCGCAGCAAGCCGCACTGCGGGGGCCAGGGCATCTACGTCCGGCACCTCTCGCGCGAGCTCGCCGCCCTCGGCCACGACGTCACCGTGGTGAGCGGACCGCCCTACCCGGAGCTGAACGACGTGCCCGGAGTCCGCCTGGTCGAGCTGCCGAGCCTGGACCTCTACCGCGAGCCCGACCCGTTCCGGATCCCCACGCTGCGCGAGTTCAAGACCCGGATCGACGTGCTGGAATTTCTGTTGATGTGCACAGCGGCGTTCCCCGAGCCGCTGACCTTCAGCCTGCGGGCCCGGCGCTACCTGGCTGCCCTGCCGGCCGATCACCGCCCGGACCTCGTCCACGACAACCAGACGCTCGGCTATGGCCTGCTCGGGATGCAGAAGGACGGCTTCGAGGTGCTTGCCAACGTGCACCACCCGATCACTGTGGACCGGCGGCTCGATCTGGCGGCCGCACCGCTGCGCAAGAAGTTCTCGATGTGGCGCTGGTACAGCTTTCTGCGGATGCAAAAGCGCGTGGTGCGCCGGCTCCCGAGCATCCTCACCGTCTCGCAGAACTCCTACGACGACGTCGTACGAGACTTCGGCGTGGACCCGACCGTGATGTGCATCGTGCCGGTGGGGGTGGAGCACGACGTGTTCCGTCCGCCGACGGTCCCGCGGGTCGAGGGCCGCATTGTGGCCACCGCCAGTGCCGACGTCCCCCTCAAAGGGATCGTCCCGCTGCTCGAGGCCATGGCCAAGCTGCGTACCGAGCGTGACGTGGAGCTCGTTGTGGTGGGCCGGGCCAAGGAAGGTGGCGCCACGCAGCGGACCATCGAGCGGCTGGGGCTGCAGGACACGGTGCGCTTCGTGACCGGCGTGAGCGAGGCCGAGCTGGTCGGCGTCTTCGGCTCCGCGCAGGTCGGAGTAGTCCCGAGCCTCTACGAGGGCTTCAGCCTCCCCGCCATCGAGCTCATGGCCTGTGCGACCCCGCTCGTGGCGACCACGGCCGGCGCCCTCCCGGAGGTCGTCGGTGACGCCGCCCTCACGGTGCCGCCGGGTGACTCCGAGGCGCTGGCTCAGGCGATCGGCCGGCTGCTGGACGACCCGGCGCTGGCAGCGGAGCTGGGCGAGGCCGGTCGCCGCCGCGTCGTGGAGCGATACACCTGGCACGCGGTCGCCGAACAGACTGCCGCCTGGTACCGCCGCCACCTGGCGGGCGAGAGTTACCAGGCGATCCCCCTGCAGACCGACCAGCCCGACCAGACTGGCCAGGCCGACCAGACCGAGCCGGAGACCGCAACGTGCTGACCGTCGACTTCGACCAGTTTCCCGTCGCCGCCGGCGAGCGGGTCCTCGACATGGGCTGCGGGGCAGGGCGGCACGCCTTCGCGCTGCTGCGAAGGGGCGCGAAGGTCGTTGCGCTGGACCTCAGCGAGCCCGACCTGCGCGCGGTCGACGTGATGTTCCGAGCGATGGAGGCCGAGGGCGAGGCGCCAAAGGGGGCAACCGCCCACGCAGTCTGCGGCAACGCGTACGTCCTGCCGTTCGCGGACAACTCGTTCGACAAGATCATCGCGTCGGAGGTGCTCGAGCACCTGCCCGAGGACAGCCGCGCGATGGCCGAGCTGGCCCGCGTCCTGCGGCCTGGTGGCGTCATCGCCGTCACTGTCCCGCGCTGGGGACCGGAGATCCTCTGCTGGGCGCTGTCCGACGCCTACCACGAGGTCGAGGGCGGTCATGTCCGCATCTACCGGGGCGACCAGCTCCGCGAGCGGCTGACCATCGCCGGGCTGCAGCCGGTCGGCGGCCACCATGCGCACGGCCTGCACGCGCCGTACTGGTGGCTAAGATGCGCGGTAGGCGTCACGAACGACAAGAACCCGCTGGTAAGGGCCTACCACTCGCTCCTCGTGTGGGACATGGTGAAGGCGCCCTGGCCGACCCGGCTCGCCGAGCGACTGCTGAACCCGGTCGTCGGCAAGAGCCTGGTGGTCTACCTGCGCAAGCCGGAGGCAGCGCGTGCGGCTGCGTGACCTGCCCGGTGTCCTGACGGCCGGCCAGTTGCAGGACAGCGTCGACTCGCTCGTCCGCGCCCAGCAGGCCTGCGGGGCGATCCCGTGGCCGGACGGGCACACCGACGCGTGGGACCACGTCGAGTGTGCGATGGCGATGGTGCTCGGTGGGCGGCTGGAGCCAGCCCGAGCTGCCTATGACTGGCTCTTGGCGACACAGCAGGCGGACGGCTCCTGGGCAACGTCGTACGACGGGCGCGTGGTGCTCGACGCCAAGGTCGACACCAACCAGTGCGCCTACGTAGCCGTCGGCGTCTGGCAGTGGTGGCAGCTCACCGGTGACCTGGATCTCCCACGCCGGATGTGGCCTGCGGTGCGGGCCGCCCTGGACTTCGTCGTGGACCTGCAAACTCCCGGTGGGGCGCTGTTCTGGGCCCGCGAAGCAGACGGCACCATCGTCGCGGACTCGCTGCTGACCGGGTCCGCCTCGTCCTACCAGTCGCTGCGCTGCGGGGTCGCCCTGGCCGAGCTGCTGCGCGACCCGCAGCCCGAGTGGGAGCTCGCCGCCGGCCTGCTGCAGCACGCCGTGGCCCACCACGAGGAGCTCTTCCTCGACAAGAGCCGCTTCTCGATGGACTGGTACTACCCGGTGCTCGGAGGTTCGGTCCGCGGTGCCGCCGCCTTGGCCCGTATCGACGATGCGTGGGACGCCTTCGTGGTCCCCGGCGTCGGGGTGCGCTGTGTCTCCGACCGCCCGTGGGTGACGGGCGCGGAGACGGCCGAGCTGGCCATGTCGCTCGCGACTCTTGGGGATGCGCGTCGTGCGCTCCGGGTGTTCACCGACGCGCAACACCTGCGCGACCAGGACGGCTCCTACTGGACCGGGCTGGTCTACGACGAGGAAGTCCGCTGGCCGGCGGAAAGGTCCACCTGGACGGCCGCCGCGATGGTGCTCGGTGCGGACTGCCTCGTCGGTGGTCCAACGCTGGAGCTGTTCGCCGGGCTCGGACTCCCGACGGGCGTCCTGCTGCCGGCGGACGTCTGTCGCCAGGAGGGGGCCCCCTGCGCGGGCACCTCCGACGTCCGTCGCCGCTAGTCGTAACTTCGGGCTAGGAAGCGGCTCCGGCCTGCCCCGCTGGCTCGAGCAGGCTCAGCACCCAGGTCGTGGGGATGGTGACGGTCACGGCGCCTTGCGCAGCACGCGCAGCGAGCCGGTCTCCGACACCTGCTCGTAGCCCTCCTCCAGCGCCCGCTGCACGACGTGCCACGGCGGTTGCCCGCCGTCGGCCGGGTCGGGGAAGACGTCGTGCACAGCCAGCAGCCCGCCGCGGACGACGTGCCGCGCGAAGGCGGCGTAGTCGTGCTGCGCGACCTGCTCGGTGTGGTTGCCGTCCAGGAACAAAAAGGACACCGGCGAGGACCACCAACGGCCCACCTGCTGGGTGCTACCGACGACCACGCTGACGGTGGCGTCCAGCCCGGCATCCCACAAGGCGTGGCGCAGACAGGGCAACGTCTCCAGCTGCCCGGTGTAGGGGTCGACGAGCGAGGCGTCGTGCCACTCCCAGCCGGGCTGGTTCTCCTCGGAGCCGCGGTGGTGGTCCAGCGTGACCAGGTGGGCCCCGGCCTCTTGTGCCGCGGAGCCGAGGAACATCGTGGACTTGCCGCAGTAGGTGCCCACCTCGAGCCAGAGCCCCGGGGCGGCGGACAGCGCGGCGGCCCGAAGGGCGTCGCCCTCGTCGTACGGCAGGAAGCCCTTGCTGGCCTGGGCAACGGCGCGCCAGCCGGTCGAGGTGGCGGCGGTCCGATGCGGTGGAAGCGGGGTCACCGGTCCTAGTCGCCCATCCGGAAGGGCTTCGGGGGTGGTTTGAGGTCGGCCCGGGGGCAGTCGGCAAGGCTGAAGCCGCCGAAGGCGAGTGCTTCGTCGCACAGGGCCGTCACCGTCCAGCCGTTCTCGGCCCCGGACGTCGTGACCGTCGCACGGTAGATGGTGATCGCGTAGCGTGTCGGAGTGCCGTAGGCGACCTGCAGGCTGCCCAGCAGGAGCGCGTCGCCGGGGCTCAGGCCGCCCGCGCCGGTCCAGGGCCGGTCGTAGCGCTCCCAGAGCGAAGGGCTGCTCGCCCAGAAGCCGCCGGAGCGGACGTCGCGAAGGGCCAGCTCGACGAGCAGGACCCGGGCGGCCCCTTCGGGCAGCACCGCGGCGGGCCGGATGACCTCGGTGACGGCGATGTCGTCGTACAGGCCGGCAAGGGCCTCTTCGGCGTTGCGGACATCGTCCTCCGGCTCGGTCACGGGGCAAGCCTGCCACGCGCGCCGAACTCGCGATGGTTGCGGCGGCGGCGTCCAGCGCATAGACAAGGGGGGGTCGGACCGCCAATGCGGGGTACGGCGCTTTACGAGCCCGCGTCCCTCTTGGCCGGGCCGCCCACGACGAGAGGATTTTCCCTGTGACGGTCAGCCTCACCAAGGGCGGCAACGTCTCCCTTACCAAGGAGGCCCCGGGCATGACCGCTGTGCTGGTCGGCCTCGGCTGGGACGCCCGGACGACGACCGGGACCGACTTCGACCTCGACGCCAGCGCCATCATGGTCAAGGCCGACGGCAAGGTCATGTCAGATGGCCACTTCGTGTTCTTCAACAACAAGACCTCCCCCGACGGTTCGGTCGAGCACACCGGCGACAACCTCACCGGCGAGGGCGAGGGCGACGACGAGTCGATCAAGGTCAACCTTGCCAACGTCCCGGCCGAGGTGGACAAGGTCGTCTTCCCGGTCTCGATCTATGAGGCCGAGCAGCGCTCGCAGAGCTTCGGCCAGGTCAGAAACGCCTTCATCCGCATCGTCAACCAGTCCGGCAACGCCGAGATCGCCCGCTACGACCTCACCGAGGACGCGTCGACGGAGACCGCCATGGTGTTCGGTGAGCTCTACCGCAACGGCGCGGAGTGGAAGTTCCGGGCCGTCGGTCAGGGCTACGCCTCCGGGCTCAGCGGCATCGCCAGGGACTTCGGCGTCAACATCTGACCGCGCCGCCGCCCGGACGGCCAGTCCGGGCGGCGCCAGCCCAGCAGCAGAAGCAGGCACCAGGACACCGCCCGTCGCACGACCGGACTCGAGGAGCACAACATGGCTGTGGACTACACCAAGCGCGGCGGCAGCCCGGAGAGCAGCGGGGACCGCCCGGTCTCGCTGACCAAGGTGACGCTCACCAAGTCCAGCCCCACGGTGTCGCTGACCAAGCAGGGCGGCGCAAGCGGTCGCCTGCACGTCAACCTCAACTGGAACGCCAAGCCGCCCCAGGCAGCGCAGCCGAAGGGCTTTCTGAAGCGGATCGCCGCGGCGGGACAGACCGGGATCGACCTCGACCTGGGCTGCCTGTTCGAGTTGGCCGACGGGACCAAGGGCGTCATCCAGGCACTCGGTCGCCAGTTCGGGACGCTGGACGCCCCGCCCTACATCCTGCTGGACGGCGACGACCGCTCGGGATCGAGCACGGGAGGCGAGAACCTCTACGTCAACCTGGCGCATGCCCGCGAGATCCGGCGGGTGCTGGTGTTCGCGTGCATCTACGAGGGTGCGTCAGCCTTCGACCAGGCCAACGGCGTCGTCACGCTGACCCCGGCCACCGGCGCCCCGATCGAGGTCCGGCTGGACGAGGCGGCGGGCCGGTCACGCATGTGCGCCATCGCACTGATCGACAACAGCGGCGGCGAGCTCACTGTGCGTCGCGAGGTGCGCTACATCGACGGTGCGCAGGACGCCCTGGACGCCGCCTACGGCTGGGGCATGGACTGGACCCCCGGCCGCAAGTAGCCGCCGACCTCGCGACGGGCTCGGGACCGCACTGATGCGCCATTTCGCCTTTCTTGACGACGAAGTCGTGGCGGACCTGTTTGACCGGCGGCCCATCGACTTCACGCCGGACAGCGGTCACCAGGTGCTCGCGGTGGCTCTCGGGGCAACGTTGTACATGCCCGGGACCCGGCCGGCTCTGGCGCGCGACGTGGAGGTCCGCGGCGCGGCCGGTGTCATGTCGGTGGTGCTCTGCCTGGAGGACTCCGTTGCGGACGAGCAGCTCGCCGAGGCGGAACGCAACGTCGTCGAGCAGGTGCAGGCGTTGGCCAGCCGCAGCACCCGGCGCGATGCTCCGCTGCTCTTCGTGCGGGTGCGCACACCGGAGCAGGTCATCGACCTCACCGAGCGGCTCGGGCCGGCCGCGGCGCGGCTGACCGGCTTCGTGCTGCCCAAGTTCACCGTGCACAGCGGAGTCGCCCTGCTCGACGCGCTGGCCAAGGCGGAGGCCGTCGCCGGGCTGCCGCTGCTCGCGATGCCGGTCCTCGAGTCGGCCGAGATCATGTACCGGGAGTCCCGGCAGGCCGCGCTGCAGGAGGTCCGGTCGTTGCTCGAGCTGCACCGGGACCGCATCCTCGCCCTGCGGCTCGGCGCCGCCGACCTGTCCGGGCTCTACGGCCTGCGCCGTACCCGTGGCGTGAACGTCTACGACGTCGGGGTCGTCCGCGACGTCATCAGCGACGTGGTCAACGCGTTCGGGCGCGCGGACGGCAGCGGCTTCGTGATCACCGGACCGGTCTGGGAGCACTTCGCTGCCCCCGAGCGCCTGTTCAAGCCGCTGCTGCGGGCGACCCCCTTCTCAGACGATCCGATCGGTCTGCGGCTGCGGCAGCTGCTGATCACCGCAGACCACGACGAGCTGCTGCGTGAAGTCGTCCTGGACAAGGCCAACGGGCTGCTCGGCAAGACCGTCATCCATCCGAGCCACGTCGGTCCCGTGCATGCGCTGCTGGTGGTGTCGCACGAGGAGTACGACGACGCCCTGGCGATCACGGCTGCTCCCGGCGGCGGCGCGAGCAGCTCGTCGTACCGCAACAAGATGAACGAGGCGGGTCCGCACCGGGCCTGGGCCTGTGGGGTCCTGGCACGGGCCGAGCTCTTCGGGGTGGCCAGGGCCGGGCGCGGCGTCGTCGACATCCTCACCGCGGTTTCCGCTCAGGTCGCGACCTGCGACGGTTGACGCGCGCCGGACGCGTGCTCCAGCCAGGCGGCCACGATCTCCTCACCCGCCCCCAAACCGGGCTGGCCGGTGCGGCGGATGTGCGGAGCCGTCCTTCCGAGCCGGTCCAGCTCGCTACCCGCTGGGACCCACGCGTGGGTCGCGATCTCGAGCAGACCCCAGTCCAGCAGGGTGTCCCCGGCGGCCAGCAGCACCGGGTCACTCCCCAGCTCGTCAGCGACCCGCTCCGCTACATGGGCCACCGCGGTCGCCTTGTCGAGCCCGCTTGGCAGGACGTAGAGCTTGCGCCCCTGGTGGACCGCCCGCCAGCCGAGGGCCTCGCAGCTGCTCGTGACAGCGGCCAGCTCGTCGGCGTGCAGCAGCTCCCTGTCGACGGCCGCCACCAGGAAGGTGTCGTCCGCGTCTCGCACCCACAGCAACCACTCCCGCCCGAGATAGCCCTCAAGCACCCCTCGCAGAGCCGCGACCGGCGCCGACTCGCCAGCGATCCGGGCCGCGACCGATCGCGACCATGACAGGTCCGGGGTGCCGTCGACCAGCAGCACCGCGCCGCTGGCCACCACCGTGTAGCGGGACCGGACGGGCAGGTCGAGCCGTTCGAACTGCGCCCGCGTCCGGGTCGTCGCCGGCACGAACACGACCCGGTCGGCCAGCTCGACGAGCCCTCGCTCGGTCTGCTCGGCCAGCAGGCTGATCGTCTTGCCCGCCAGCACTTCGACGACGCGCGACGGGCGGTGCGGGCCACGCGCCGCCGCCGCCGGGGAGTAGACGAGCGTCTGGTCCAGGTCGCTGGCGACGAGCACCGGCCGGGTGCTCATGTCCCGACTCCGGGCAGCGGCTGGACGAGCCCGACGCAGCTGTACGACATGTCCCGGTATCGCACGAGGGGCACCGAGCGCTCCTCGGCAAGGACGAGCAGGTGAGACAGATGGGTGAGCCGGTCGGGGTGGACAAGCAGCTTCCACGGAAGCCGCCGGATCAGCACCCGGGTGGCCTCGCCCACGCCGGGCTTGAGGAGGTGGATCGAGGGCAGTCCGAACTCGGCCTGCATGCGCTCGACCTCGCGCAGGC
>JANLPD010000235.1:0-3126 GCA_031367045.1 Frankiales bacterium
CGGGCGGGCCGGGTGGGTGGCGGGGGCCTGGCCGCGGCCGGGCCGGGCCGGGTCGGGCGGGGCCGGGTGGCCGGGGGGTGCCAGCCGGCTGGTGGAAGTTGCGGGGCGGGCGGGTCAGGCCCTGAGCTGGCCCTCGAGGGCTGCTTCGGCCTCCTCGAGGGTGCCGGCGTAGGCGCCGGTCGAGAGGTACTTCCAGCCACCGTCGCAGACCACAAAGGCGATGTCGGCCGACACCCCGGCCTTGACGCATTTCATCGCCTCGCCCAAGGCAGCGTGCAGGATCGCGCCGGTCGAGATGCCGGCGAAGATCCCCTCCTCCTCGACCAGCTGGCGGGTCCGGCGCAGGGCCTCGCGCGGCCCGACCGAGAAGCGGGAGGTGAGCACGGAGGCGTCGTACAGCTCGGGGACGAAGCCCTCGTCGATGTTGCGCAAGCCGTAGACGAGCTCCCCGTAGCGGGGCTCGGCGGCGATGATCCGCACGCCCGGCCGGTTCTCGCGCAGGTAGCGGCCAGTCCCCATAAGGGTGCCGGTTGTCCCGAGGCCGGCGACAAAATGGGTGATCGTCGGGAGGTCCTCGAGGATCTCCGGCCCCGTCGTCTCGTAGTGGGCAAGCACGTTGGCCGGGTTGCCGTACTGGTAGAGCATCACCCAGTCGGGGTTCTCCGCCGAAAGCTGCTTGGCCACGGCGACCGCCTGGTTGGAGCCGCCGGCGGCCGGCGAGGTCACGATCTCCGCGCCGTACATCGTGAGCAGCTGGCGGCGCTCGACCGAGGTGTTCTCCGGCATGACGCAGATCAGCCGGTAGCCGCGCATGCGGCAGACCATCGCCAGCGAGATGCCGGTGTTGCCGGAGGTCGGCTCCAAGATGGTGACGCCGGGACGGAGCAGTCCTTCCTTCTCGGCCGCTGCGACCATGTAGAGGGCCGGGCGGTCCTTCACCGAGCCGGTGGGGTTGTTGGTCTCGAGCTTTGCCCACAGCCGCACGTCCGGGGAGGGTGACAGCCGAGGGAGCCCGACGAGCGGCGTACGCCCGACGGACTCGATCAGCGAGTCATACCGAGTCACCGCGGGTCACCCGCCGGCTGCCACTGCCTTGCCAGCTCCGCCGGCTGCCACTGCCTTGCCAGCTCCGCCAGCGACAGCCGGCAGGACGGTGACGCTGTCGCCGTCCTTCAGCGGGGTCTCCAGCGAGCCGAGGAAGCGGACGTCCTCGTCGTTGACGTAGACGTTGACGAAGCGGTGCAGCGCCCCCTCGTCGGTGACGAGGCGACCACGGAGGCCGGTGTGGCGACTGTCCAAGTCGACCAGCAGTGCGTCAAGCGTGCCGCCGCTGCCCTCGACGGCCTTCGCGCCGGCGGTGTACGTGCGCAGGATCGTGGGGATCCGGACCTCGATGGCCATGACGGGGTGGGTCTCCTCAAGTCGGGGTGCTGCTCCATGGGTCCAACAGACACCGGCGAGCCTGGCATTCCGGGTCCTCATGGGTGGCCTGGCTTCGGCTAGGTGATCTCGAGCTCCTCCTCGGCGACCACGCCGTCGATGATCTGGTAGGAACGCAGCTCGTCGACGTCCGGCTCGCGGGTCGAGACGATCAGCCAGTGCGCGAAACCTGTCGTCCGTGACCACAGGACATCGGTCCGGGAGGGGTAGCCCTCAGTGGCCGTGTGGGAGTGGTAGACGACGAACAGGTCCTCGTCGGCGTCCTCGACGTCGCGGTAGACCGTCAGCCACTCGGCGCTGTCGAACGTGAAGCCGGTCGGTGAGCGGTCGGCGTTCGCCATCTCGAACAACCGCGCCGGGGCGCCGGCGCGTCCGCTGATGACGCCGCAGCACTCGTCCGGGTGGTCACGGCGGGCGTGGGCGACGACCTGATCGACCATCTCCCGGGGCAGCTGGAGCACGCCTCGAGGCTACCCGTGGCTCGCTCATCGGGAGGCGTCGGGGCGGGGCACCAGATGCTCGACGAGGCTCTCCTGAACCAGGCCTAGCCAGCCGAAGACCTGCAGACCGTGCCGCCGTCCTTCATCGAGGTCGAGGTCGTCGAGCGCAAGGTCCTCGGTGACCTCGAGCCGCGCACCGAGCGCCAGCCGAAGGTCGTTCAGGGCGAACAGCCACGCGTCGGCCTGATCACGGTCCAGGACGACGCGGGCGTCCCCGACAGGCAGTGCGGCCAGCATGGTCTCGGCGTTGCGGACCTTGGTGGCGCGTAGGTCCGCCTCGGTCCAGCGACGGAAGTCCCCAGCAGCCTCGGGGTCGTCGGCGTACGCATCGGGAAGCAGCCTCGCCAGCGCCGGGTCCTGCGACAGCGTCGCCCCCGGCGACAACCCGACCATCATCGCGAGCGGGTCCGGCGGCTGGTCCGGCGCAGGAAGCGACAGGAGCTCGAGCAGCTCACGGACGCACTGCCCGAGGATGCCGGCCTCGACCTCGACGAGGTCGATCTTCACCCCGCCGCGCGGTCCCCTGCGGACCCGCATCAGTCCTGCTGCAAGGTGGCCCACAGACCGCGGGCGTGAAGCCGCGCCACGTCGGTCTCGACGTGCTCGCGGCTTCCTGTGCTCACGGCCGCGCGGCCCTTGTGGTGCACGTCGAGCATCATCTTCTCGGCCTTGGCGCGCGGGTAGCCGAAGAGCTCCATCAGCACATGGGTCACGTAGCTCATCAGGTTGACCGGGTCGTTCCAGACGATCGCCACCCAGGGCCGGTCCACCTTCTCCTCGACCTTCGGGACGTCCAGCTCGGCCGGAGCCGTCATCGCAGCTCCCGATTGCAGAGCTTGCCCTTCGCGTAGCGCGGCAGCTTTTCGATGTCCACCGGACAACCGTGCCATGTCCGGGCACGGCCTGGGTAGGCGACCGCACCGTTCAGACCGGCGGCATCCCAGGCAGCCCGTCGATGCTGGCCGCGTTGTTGTCCGCCCGGTAGGTGGCCAGGGCCGTCGGCCCCTTCTTCTCGGCGCTGAGGCGGAGCAGGTCGCGCTCCCCGACCAGCTCCATCACCGGCACGCCGTAGCCGCACGAGTCGCTCACCCGCTCCACGTCGACAACGACCACCGCACGGGTCGACGGGTGCGGTGGGTGAAGGGCCACGACCTCGTCGTACGCCGGGTCGCCGGGGAGCGCGACG
>JANLPD010000243.1:0-3701 GCA_031367045.1 Frankiales bacterium
GTCACCGTCGCCGATGTTGCGAAGGCTCACGAGGCCGACGTAAAGACGCAGGGCGCACACGGCGTTGAGTACAAGAAGTTCTGGGTCAACGAAGCGGCCGGCAAGATCTTCTGCCTCGTGGAGGCCCCCAACGCGGAGGCGGCGAACACAGTTCACCGCGAGGCCCACGGACTTGTCGCGGACGAGATCTTTGAGGTTTCGGAACATTCTTAAGGGTCGGCTCGATCCCCTCTCGACGACAAGACGGGATTAGCCTGGGCAGCGACCGCACGGTAGCGATACCCGATAGCTGGCCGTGATGGGCGGTGCGTTCATCCTCGGCCCGGAAACGACGACCGCGGGTTTTCCACGCATGATCGGGGCCGTGGATGGCGGCTCCCGCCGGGTCCGGAACCGTGATCAATGCCCCTGATCATGCAGAGGATCGGGCTGGCCGGTACGGCGACGCTGGCGGTCGGGGGTCTGCTCGGCGGCCACCTGGCTCATCGCCTCGATGCTGACTAAGCCCGAGAGCGGTCAGCTCTTGACGACCACGGTCTTGAGCTGCACCGGCGTCTTGGGAGCGCCGTCGCCAGCTCCGTTCTTGTCGTCGGTACCCGCCTTGGCAATCTTGTCCAGGACATCGAGGCCGCCGACGATCGTGCCGAAGGGCGTGTAGTCGGCTGGCAGGGACGGGCTGTCTTTGTAGACGAGGAAGAACTGGCTGCCGTTGGTCCCCTTGGCGTTCGTGCGGGCCATCGCGACCGTGCCGCGCTTGTAGACGGCACCCGTGAGATTTTCTTCCGGGAACACGTAGCCGGGGCCGCCGCTGCCCTTGCCGGTCGGGTCGCCGCACTGCAGCACGAAGATGCCCGCGGTCGTGAGCCGGTGGCAGGGGGTGTCGTTGAAGAAGGCGGCCTTGGCCAGCGAGGTGAAGCTGTTGACCGTGCAGGGCGCCTTGGCGCTGGCCAGCTCGAGGGTCACCGGGCCCGCAGAGGTTGTCAGCACTGCTGTCTGGGCCTTGGTGCGCTCGAACCCCGCGGTGGGGGGCTTGGCCACTTTGCGGGCCGCCGTGCCAGAGCTCGTGTAGGCGCAGCCGGTGGTCGGGTTCGGCGCCGCTGTGGTGTCGGCAGCGGCGCTCGGGCTGGCGCTCGGAGTCGGCGAGGCGGCGAGCGTGTCCTTGCTGCCGCCGCGGGTCTTCACCACGACCAGCGTTGCGATAACCGCGACGACCACAGCTGCGGCCACGCCCGAAAGGACGAGGGTGCGCTGCCGGCGCCGGGCCGCCTCTGCCGCCCGCCGGGCGGCTTGACGGTCGGCCCGCATCCGGGCCAGCTCCTTCTCGCGTTTGCTGCTGGCCACGCCAGGTCCTCCGCTGATGGTCGGGCAGTTGGATCGGTGTCAGGCGGGAGTCTAGGGAAACCCGTTCGATCGTGGGGCCGGCCCGCCGGTAGGCTCGGGTCACCGGGCAGGCGCCCGGGCGCGTCGGGTGGCGCCCGGCGACCCCGTTGCCGTGATCATCGAAGGAGAAGACGGCTGTGCTCGTGCGTGGGTTCCCGGCCCAGGCCTTTGACACCAACTGCTGGGTGGTGGCGCCCGCGGCCGGCGCCGACTGCGTCGTCATCGACCCGGGCATCGGCGTCGAGGACGAGCTCGACGCGGTCCTGCGCGAGCACGATCTGCGGCCAGTAGCGGTCCTACTCACCCACGGGCACCTCGACCACACGTTCTCAGTGACTCCGGTGTGCGGCGCGAAGGGCATCCCCGCCTGGATCCACCCTGGCGACCGCGACCTGCTGCGCGACCCGATGCTCGGCCTGGGCCCCGGGTCGGCGCAGTTGTTCGGTGGGCGGCTGGAGTGGACCGAGCCGAGCGACGTCGCCCTGCTCGACCCCACCGTGCCGCTGGAGCTCGCCGGGCTGGTTTTCACGACCGGTTTTGCACCCGGCCACACGCCGGGTTCGGTCACCTTCCGCCTGCCGGCGGGCGACAGCGAAGGCGCGGTCGGCGCCCCGGTGATGTTCGCCGGCGATCTGCTCTTTCGTGGCAGCATCGGACGTACCGACCTGCCCGGTGGCTCGTGGGAGCAGATGCAGCACTCACTGGCCCGCACCCTGGAGCTCCCGGACGACACCGTTGTGCACTGCGGCCACGGCCCCTCCACGACAATCGGCGGTGAGCGCGCGGTGAACCCGTTCCTGCAGGGCCTCCCGGCTGCACCCCCCACCCGGGGGCTGTAGTGGCCTTCCAGGCGCCCAAAGGCACCTACGACGTCCTGCCGGGCTCGGCGTTCCTCGCCGCGCGGGAGGCGTTGCTGGGTCCGGCCGCGCTCGCCGGATACGCGTACGTCGAAACTCCTGCCTTCGAAGACACCGAGCTGTTCGCGCGCGGCGTCGGCGAGAGCACCGACGTCGTCGCCAAGGAGATGTTCACCTTCACCGACCGTGGCGGTCGCTCCTTGACGCTGCGCCCCGAGGGCACGGCAGGGGTGGTGCGGGCAGTCGTGGAGCACGGCCTGCACCAGGGCCAGCTGCCGGTCAAGCTGCGCTACGCCGGTCCGATGTTTCGGGCCGAGCGCCCGCAGGCCGGTCGGTTCCGCCAGTTCCAGCAGGTCGGGGTCGAGGCGCTCGGCCTAACGGACCCGACGCTCGACGTCGAGGTGGTCCAGCTGGCCTGGCAGGGCTACGTCGATCTCGGCCTCACCCAGGTCCGGCTGTTGCTGACGTCCCTCGGCGATGCGGCCTGCCGACCGGCCTACCGGGCGGCGCTCACCGCGTTCCTGCAAGACCTGGACCTCGACGAACAGACGCGCCGTCGCGCGGCGCTGAACCCGCTGCGGGTCCTTGACGACAAGCGCCCTGAGGTCCAGGTGCAGCTCGCCGACGCCCCCCTCATGTCGGGCTGGCTGTGCGAGTCGTGCCGTGCCCACGACACTGCCGTCCGGTCCGGTCTGGGCGACCTGGGCGTGGAGTTCGAGGACGCTCCTCGACTGGTTCGGGGCCTGGACTACTACATGCGGACCACCTTTGAGTTCGTCCACGACGGGCTTGGTGCGCAGTCGGCCGTCGGCGGAGGTGGTCGCTACGACGGCCTGTCGGAGTCGGTCGGCGGGCCGCCCCTGCCCGGCATCGGCTGGGCCCTGGGGGTCGAGCGGACGCTGCTCGCCCTGGCCGCCGAGGGGGTCACCCGCGAGCCACCCGGGCGGGTGCAGGTCTTCTTCGTGCCGCTCGGGGACGAGGCCAAGCGCCGCTCCCTTGCGCTGGCCACCGACCTGCGCCGCGCCGGCGTGTCCGCCGACCTCGCCTACGGCGACCGCGGGATGAAGGGTGCGATGAAGGGCGCCGACCGCAGCGGCGCGTCGTACGCCGTGATCCTGGGCGACCGTGACCTGGCGGCCAGCCCTGGAGTCGCCCAGGTCAAGGACCTGCGCGACGGCAACCAGATCGCCGTCCCGCTGGATGAGCTCGTCACCACCTTGAAGGAGAAGCTGCAGTGATCCGCACCCACGAGGCCGGGGCGCTCCGCGAGGAGCACGCGGGCCAGACCGTGACCCTGGCCGGCTGGGTGGCCCGCCGGCGCGACCACGGCGGGGTGGCCTTCCTCGACCTGCGCGACCGCAGCGGGATCGCCCAGGTCGTCGTCCGGGAGGAGGCCGTTGCCGCCGGTCTGCGCAACGAGTACTGCGTCGCCGTCACCGGCCAGGTGTCGCTGCGTCCCGACGG
>JANLPD010000313.1:0-4482 GCA_031367045.1 Frankiales bacterium
GCCTGCCCCGTCGCACGAGTCCGGGCGCACCCCCGACGCGCGGACCCTGCTGTCGTCCTCGCTCGGGGGCGTGACGGGGCTGGTCGTCGACAGCACCCTGTCGGACCTGCTCTCCGCACCGGTCGGGGCACCGGGCACTCGCCTGGCCGAGCAGCGCTGGTTGGTCGAGAGCGCGATGATCGCGGCGGAGCGGCCGGGAGAGTCGCGGACAATGGTGGTGGCCCCCGTCCGGCGGGCGTCGCTCAACAGCACGGTCGTCGCCGATATCGTGGCCGACAGCGGGCGGGTGCCATGGCTGTGCCCTGTCCCCCTCCGCGACGTCGCCGGTGGCCGCGAGGCGTGCAGCGGCCAGACCCGGGTCGACCTGCCCCGCGCGCCCGAGGATCGCGGCCAGCTCGAACCGCCGCAGGACAACCGCGACGAGCTGACGGTGGCGCACCTCACGAAGGTGGAGCAGGTCCGCGCCGCTGCCACCCAGTTCACTGACGACGTGCTGTCCCAGAGCAGCGAGCGGACCGCGACCACCAAAGCCCGCCTGCTGCGGGCGCGCTGGCGGACCGAGTCCGTCGCCTGGCGCAGCGACCCACGTGGTGGCCAGACGCTGCTCCGGGCGTACGACGCTGACGTGAGCACGTTGCGCTCGATGGTCACCGTCACGACAGGCGGCCGCGTCCTGCTGACGTCCACGAGCGGGACGATCAAGGTGTCCGTGCAGAACCGGCTGGACCAGCCCGTAACGGTCGGCGTCGACCTGTCGGCGACCAACCAGACCCGCCTCACGACGAAGAGCACACCGCCCGTCGAGGTCGGGCCGAGCAGCAGCCGGACCGTCGACATCAAGGTGACAGCCCTGACCTCCGGCCGCTTCCTCGTATACGCCCAGCTGCTCGACCGCGAGGGCAACCCGTTCGGCGAGAGGAAGGACCTCGTGGTGCGCTCGACGCACTACGGGCGGGTGGCGCTTGCGCTGACCGGGCTCGGCGCCGGGGTGCTGCTTGTCGCCGCGGGTGTCCGGATCGTCCGCCGGGCCTTGCGCCGGGGTGCGCCTGGCGGGCGCGCGTGAGCCTTCTGTCGTCCACCCGCACGATGGCGGTCGGCACCGTGGCCTCGCGGGCGACTGGCTTTCTTCGCACTGCGGTCTTCGCGGCGGTCCTGGGCGTAGAGGGTGTTTCCGTTGCCTTCAACGTTGCCAATACGGCACCCAACATCGTGTACGACCTGCTGCTGGGCGGCGTCCTCACCAGCATCGTCGTACCGCTGCTCGTCCGGGCGGCGAAGGACGACGACGGTGGCGAGGCCTACACCCAACGGTTGCTCAGCCTGACCCTCGTTGTCCTTGGGGCGGCCTCGGTCCTGCTGGTCCTGCTGGCCCCGCAACTGGTTAACCTCTACGCGTCCGACAAGGTGTCCGCCGCCGACCGCGACCTCGCCGTCATGTTCGCCCGGTTCTTCCTCCCACAGGTGCTGTTCTACGGCGCCGGCGCCGTGATGGGCGCCTATCTCAACACGCGCGGCCGATACAGCCCGCCGATGTGGGCACCGGTCCTGAACAACGTCGTGGTAATCGTCACCGGCCTGCTCTTCCTGCTGGTGCCCGGCCCCGCCAAGCTCGCTTCCGACACGATCACAACCACCCAGATCTTTGTCCTTGGCATCGGTGTCACGCTCGGCATAGTCGCCCAGACGGTGGCCTTGCTGCCCTCGCTGCACGCCGCCGGCTTCCGGTTCCGCTTCCGCCTCGACGTGCGCGGCGCCGGCCTCGGGCCGGCCGCACGACTGGCCCGGTGGACCTTTCTCTACGTCGTGTTCAACCAGGTGGCTTTTCTCGTCGTGGTCCGCCTCGCGACCGGGTCGTCCGCCGTGTCGGGTGACCGCGGCTACCCGTCGTACATCTATGCGTATCTGCTGTGGCAGCTGCCGCACGCCGTCGTGGCGGTCAGCGTCATCACCGCGCTGCTGCCGGCCATGAGCCGGGCGGCCGCGGACGGCCGCACGGCCGACCTGCGCGCCCGGCTCGACAGGGGGATGCGCCTGACGGTGTCTGTCCTCGTGCCTGCCGCGATCGCCTACGTCGTACTGGGCCGGGCTGTCGCCACCGTCGTCTTCGCCCATGGCGAAACCACGGTCGCTCAGGCTCAGTTCATCGGCGTGCTGCTGGCCGTCTTCGCGGTGGGTCTGGTCCCCTTCAGCGCCTACCAGCTGCAGCTTCGTGCCTTCTATGCGCTGCAGGACACGCGAACGCCGACGTTGATCAACTTGTCGGTCAACGTGACGCTCATCGCAGCGGACGTCGTGCTCTACGCGACGTTGCCGAACGATCTGAAGGTCGTGGGCCTGGCCGCCGGGCAGACGCTCTCCTTCCTGGTCGGCCTCGCGGTCTGCTCCGCAGTGCTCGCTAGGCGGGTGCCCCGCGACCCGCGTGCCCGCGTCGCGCGCACCGCCGTCCGGTGCCTGGTCGCGACCCTCCCGGCCGCCGCCGTCGCGGCCGTCGCGGCAACCACCTGCGATCGCCTGCTCGGCACGGGGCTCGTCGGGGCCGTCGCCACGCTCGTCGTGGGCGGCGGCCTGCTCGGCGTGGGCTACACCGTTACCGCCCGGCGGCTGCGCATAACCGAGTTCGACGAGGTCGCCGGGCCGGTCCTGCGCCGACTGGCCCGCTCCCGCTGACCCAGACGGCTCAAGCGGAGGCCTGCTGACGCCGAACCCGAAAGAGTGACAAGGTTGCGTTCCGAACATGGTGATGTCGTCCTCGGCTGGCTGACCAAGCTCGCCGTGTCGCTGGCCGTGATCGGCCTGCTCGCCTTCGACGGCATCTCGCTGGTCGTCTCGCGCTTCAGCGCAGCCGACCATGCGCAGACAGCAGCAACCGCGGGCGCCGACAGCTGGGCGCAGACCAAGGACGTCCAGAAGGCGTACGACGCCGCCCTCAGCTCGATCTCCGGAACCGGCGACAGCATCGCGCCCACCGATTTCACGGTGACGAAGGAGGGCACCGTCAACCTGACCCTTCGCCGCGAGGCAACCACCTTGCTGCTCCACCGCGTGTCCGCGCTGCACAAGTGGACGATTGCGATGGAGACGGCGCACGGCCGTCCCGGCGCCTGAGGCCGACCCTTCAAGATGAGACTGGTCCCTCGCGGCACCGCTGTGCTGCTCGTGGCGGTCCTCACCGCACCTGTTCTGGCCACCCTTCCGGCCTCGGCTGCGCCGGCCCGGCCTGGCCCGCTGCGCGAGGCCACGGCGCGGGCCGCCGCCTTACGGACCGAGGTCGACGCACTACGGATCCAAGCCGAGCAGGCGGCGGAGGCGTACGACGAGGCCTACGACGCGCTCGGCCGCATCGTCACCCGCCACCTGTCGGCGCAACAGGCGCTCGACAGGGCCGTCGAGGGCGCCGGCCAGACGGACCGGACCTCCGCCCTGCGCGTCCGCTCGCTCTACATGGCCGGCGGCGCCCCCGCTCTTTACGCCAGCGTGCTCCAAGGCAACGACCTCGGAGACGTCATGTCGCGGCTGCAGGCCCTGCGCAGCGTCGTCGGCACCGACAAGCGCGCGGGCCTCAGCGCCGGCCGCTTGGTCGTTGCCCAGGCCCAGGCTGAGGCCGAGCTCGCCGCGGCATCGGCGCAGCAGACGCGCCTGCAGGCGACGGTCTCCGGCCGCGCCGACCAGGTGCGCGCCCTGCTTGCCCGCACCGACGCCCTCGTGGCGGCCGCCGACGCACGGGTGCAGCAGCTCGCCGACGAGCAGCGCCAGGCGGCCGAGGCCGCCGCCGCTGCGTCAGCCGGTGCCATCCTGGCCGCCGCGCAGGCCGCCCGACCGGCAGCGGCGCCCACCGGGGTTGCTGCGGCCGCCATCGCCGCCGCGACCCGGCTGCTCGGCAAGCCCTACGTGTGGGGTGGCACCGGGCCGGACAGCTTCGACTGCTCCGGCCTGACCCTGACCGCCTACCTGGCAGCCGGCATCCACCTGCCCCGTGTCGCCAGCCAGCAGTGGTTCGCCGGACCGCATGTCGAGCTGGTTGATCTCGCACCAGGCGACCTGCTGTTCTGGGGGTCGGACCTCAGCGACCCGGGCACCATCCACCACGAGGCGCTGTACATCGGCAACGGCCAGATGATCGCGGCACCACACGCCGGCACCTTCGTCAGGGTGCAGCCCGTCTACCTCAACGGCTACTTCGGGGCCACCCGCCCCGCTGCCGACTGATCCTGGACGCAAGGAGTATGACCTAGACCACATCGATTGGCTCTACTGGCTCGACCTGATGGACACCACCGCTGCTGTCCACCTAGGGTCCCTGCCAGCCGCCGCCTGGGAAAATCCGGGTCGGCGTCCGCTCCACCCGCGTCCGGTCGGAACGCCGATTCCTGCCCCCCGACCGCCGCCGCGCCCTGACGGTGCAACACGGTAGCCCACCCTCGAGACCTGGGGCAGGATCGGGGATAGGATGGTTGCTCGGCCGTCGAACCTCCGGCAGGGGGG
>JANLPD010000333.1:0-2887 GCA_031367045.1 Frankiales bacterium
CACCCAGGCCGACATCGACATCGTCGACGTGGGCGAACTGGCGCCGCACTTCGAGGCGGAGGTGCCGCTCGTCGTCGCCGAGATCTTCCGGCAGCTGCCCATCGGCGACTTCCGGATCCAGGTCAACAACCGCAAGATCCCCGAGGGTTTCTATCTCGGTATCGGGCTGACCGACGTCAAGGCGATGCTGCGGATCGTGGACAAGCTCGACAAGATCGGTCCGGCAACGGTCCTCGACCTGCTGGTCGCCGCGGGCGCGACCGCCGAGCAGGCCAAGTCCGTCCTGGCCCTCGCAGAGATCAACGCCCCCGACGAGAGCTTCGTGGAGCGGGTGAACGCCCTGGGCGTGCGGCACGAGACTCTCGCGCAGGGTCTGGATGAACTGGCCGCCGTCATCCGCGTCGGGGCCGAGCACGCCCCGGGCCTGATGGTTGCCGACCTGAAGGTCGCCCGCGGGCTGGACTACTACACGGGCACGGTCTATGAGACCCAGCTGATCGGGTTCGAGTCCTACGGCTCGATCTGCTCAGGTGGTCGCTATGACGCGCTCGCCTCGGACGGCCGGACGACCTATCCCGGAGTCGGGATCTCCATCGGGCTCTCGCGACTGCTCGGCAAGGTCATGCCGACCCTGTCGGCCAGCCGGTCCACCCCCTCGTGCGTCCTGGTTGCCCTGGTCGACGAATCAGATCGCTCGCAGGGGATGGCTGTTGCCGCGGCGCTGCGCCAGCGCGGCATACCGTGTGAGGTCGTGCCTGCGGCAGAGAAGTTCGGAAAGCAGATCAAGTTCGCCGAGCGACGCGGCATACCGTTCGTGTGGTTTCCGGCGTCCGGTGACCAGGCCGGTGACTCGGTGAAAGACATCCGCAGCGGCGCACAGGCCGTGGCCGACGCCTCGTCGTGGATGCCCCCAGCGGACGACTTGCGGCCACACGTCGTGGCCTGAGCTCTGTCTGGCGCAGCAGGCGCCTTCGCCCACCTCGTGAAGTCGCACGAATCGACCCCAAAAGGGCGGTGAATTCAAGGCGTCGTGGCAACACCTGGTGGTTGTGTTGATTGTGAGAGTAGGTCACGGATGGCTTCGGTGGGGGTGCGGAAGCCCAGGGTTTGTCGGGGTCGGCCGTTGAGTTGGCCGGCGACGTAGGCGACGTGCTCGGCGGAGTGCACGGACAGGTCGGTGCTCTTGGGGAAGTACTGGCGCAGAAGCCCGTTGGTGTTCTCATTGGAGCCGCGCTGCCAGGGTGAGTGCGGGTCACAGAAGTAGATGTCCAGATCGCTGGCGATGGTGATCTCGCAGTGTCTGGTCAACTCCACCCCCTGATCCCAGGTCAGGGACCGCCACAGCTTCTTCGGCAGGGCGGGGATGGCTTGGAGCATCGCGTCACGGACCTCTTCGGCGCCGTGACGCCCGGGCAGATGGAGCAGGATGACGTAGCGGGTGGTGCGTTCGACCAGGGTGCCGATAGCCGATCCAGAGTCCTTACCGACTATCAGGTCGCCCTCCCAGTGCCCGGGCACGGCGCGGTCGGCGACCTCGGCGGGACGTTCGCTGATGTTGATCATGTTCGCGATCTTGCCTCGGGTCTCACCGCGGACCCGTTGGCGTGGCTTACGCAGCGCCCGCCCGGTACGTAGGCACCCGGACAGTTCCTTGCGCAGCGCGCCACGGCCCTGGACGTACAGGGACTGGTAGATCGTCTCGTGTGACACCCACATCTCCGGATCGTCGGGATAGCGCAGGGCAAACCGGGCGGAGATCTGCCGCGGGCTCCAGCGCAGCCGAAGGCCAGCCTGCACCCTGGCTCGCAACGGTGGGTTGGCGGCCAGCTTGGCGACCTGGGGTCGACGTCCCCGGGCATCGGACTTCAGCTGGGCCCAGCTCGCTTGGTAGGTCCACCGCCGGTGTGGTGCGGAGTGATTGCGGGCGATCTCCCTACTCACCGTCGAGGGGCCCGGCCGATGAGCCGGGCGATCGCCCTTACCCCCTGGCCCGACGCCAGGCCCAGGGCGATCTCCTCGCGCTCGGACAGTGTCAGGAACCGGCCGGTCGGCTCGACCAATGACATTGGAGGCATCCCGCCAGCATCGCGGAACCACCGCACACCTGTCCCCGCTCTTACACCCAGCGACTGGGCCGCCTCGGCGGTAGACATGCCTTGGGCGACCAGTCGCCAGAACTGCCGATGCTGTGAACGAACACTCTGAGGACCCATACCTGAACACCTCGAAATATCGGGGTGTTGCAACGACGACCTGACATCAAGGGCCGCCTTGGGTCGATTCGTGCGACTTCACGGCGTCCCACGCGGCCGCAGCTGGACGCTTGCTCCCACGTGGCGCGGTCGTTGGTCTTCGCATGGCACACCACTCTGTGATACAAACTAGTTGGGTTTGTGACCAGGTTGACGACGGAGGTAACCAGCATGGCAGGCGACGACATCGGTGGCAGAGTCGACGAGGATCATCCACTGTCGGCGGGGGAGTCGTTGGCGCTGATTGAGAGCCAGCAGCGGGAGGTCCATTGGCGGCTCGGGGTGAACGTGGCGCTGTTCTACGGGCCGTGGGGTGCGGCGTACCTGCTTGGGTTCGGGTCGGTTTTCTTGACGTACCCTTTGGCTGTTTCTTTGCGGCTGCCCAGCGGGGTGGCCGCGGTGATCACCGGTGTGCTGTTCGCCACCGCCGTTGTGGTCTCTGTGGTGACCGGAACGCGGGCCGGACGCGGGGTCCGTGGCCCGTCCCGGATGGTCGGGGCGATGTATGGCTGGAGCTGGACTCTGGGCTTTGGTGCCATGTACGCGGTCAACATCGGGGTGACCCGGCTGGGACTGCCCGCGGATGCGGCGACACTGCTGTGGTCGGGAAGCGCCCTGGTGCTGGTCGGGGTGCT
>JANLPD010000392.1:0-1964 GCA_031367045.1 Frankiales bacterium
AAGGTTGTGCTGAACAACCTCTACAAGCACACCCAGCTGCAGTTCACCTTCGGGGCCAACATGTTGGCCATCGTCGACGGGGTGCCGCGTACGTTGCGCCTGGACCAGTTCGTCCTGTACTACGTCGCGCACCAGGTTGACGTCATCGTGCGGCGCACGCGCTATCAGCTCCGCAAGGCCGAAGAGCGAGCTCATATCCTGCGCGCGCTCGGCAAGGCCCTAGACCGGCTCGACGCGGTGATCGCGCTGATCCGCGCCGCGGACTCCGCCGACGCCGCGCTGACGCAATTGCAGGACCTGCTCGAGATCGATGAGACGCAGGCCCGAGCCATCCTGGACATGCAGCTTCGTCGGCTGGCTGCCCTGGAGCGCCAGCGGATCCTGGACGAGCTCGCGGAACGGGAGGCCGAGATCGCCGACCTGACGGCGATCCTTGCCGACCCAGCCCGCCAGCGCCGGATCATCAGCGAGGAGCTGCAAGACATCACCGCGAAGTACGGCGATGCACGGCGGACCAAGATCGTGCCTTACGAGGGCGACATGAGCGCTGAGGACCTGATCGCTCAGGAGGACGTCGTCGTCACCGTGACGCGGGGTGGCTACGCGAAGCGTACGAAGACCGACTTGTTCCGCCAGCAGCGCCGCGGTGGGCGCGGGGTGCAAGGGGCTGCGCTGAAGACTGATGACCTCGTCGAGCACTTCTTCGTGACCACGACCCACCACTGGATCTTGTTCTTCACCAACAAGGGCCGGGTCTACCGGGCTAAGGCGCACGAGCTGCCGGAGGCCAACCGCAACGCCCGGGGCCAGCACGTCGCGAATATCCTCGCCTTCCAGCCGGACGAGCACATCGCCCAGGTGATGGACATCAAGGACTACGACGTGGCGCCCTACCTCGTCCTGGCGACCAAGGCTGGCCTGGTGAAGAAGACCGCGTTGCGCGAGTTCGACAACGGCCGCTCCAGCGGTCTGATCGCCATCAACCTGCGCGAGGACGACGAGGTCATCGCTGCTGCACTGATCAGCGCCGAAGACGACCTGCTGTTGGTGTCCAGGCAGGCTCAGTCCATCCGCTTCGAAGCTAACGACGAGGCACTCCGCCCGATGGGTCGGGCAACGTCGGGAGTAATCGGCATGCGCCTCGGGACAGGCGACGAGCTGCTCAGCATGCAAGTCGGGACCGACGACGAGCAGGCCGTGATGGTCGTGACCAACGGTGGCTTCGGCAAGCGAACCAAGGTCGGGATGTACCCCAGGCAGGGCCGCGGTGGCAAGGGTGTGCTCACCGCGAAGATCGAACAGAAGCGCGGGCAGCTGGTCTCCGCGGTTATCGTCGCGGACAGCGACGAGCTCTACGCGGTCACCAGCACCGGGGTTGTCATCCGGATGTCGATCGACTCCCTGCGCTTCTTGTCGCGGGCGACCGGGGGCGTCAAGCTGATCAGCCTGGCTGCTGGTAGCAGCGTGGTCGCCGTCGCCCGTAGCAGTGAGGCCGATGGCGATGACGACGAGGACGGGCCCGCAAGCCCGGAACCCGACGACGACGGTGCGCGACAGTGACTGACAACGACGCGTCCCCGTCCAGCAACCCCAGGTCACCGATCGCCCGAGCGGCGGGGGCGCCCGGCGGGGTCCCGGACCGCCCTTCGCCGCTGCCGCGCGCGTCCTCGGTCGGCGATCAGAGCGGACGTCCGGCCAACACCGCCAGCCTGGGCGCAGCCCCTGGGTCAGGTCCGGCATCGGGACCTGGACTGCCCCGCCCCGCCGTACGTCCGGGTACCGGCCCCCGGCCCCCGACGGGAACAGCCCCCGGGGCCGCCGCGCACCCGGCGAAGGCTCGCCGGGCCCGGCTGATCCTGCGCCGGGTCGACCCGTGGACGGTCTTCGTGTTCTCGCTGGTGTTTTCGCTGTTCGTGGGGGTGGCGATCGTGGTGGCTACCATCGTGCTCGACCTTGTCTTGGCC
>JANLPD010000437.1:0-2016 GCA_031367045.1 Frankiales bacterium
ACCCCTGGAGCAGCGTGGGCAGGGTATTCATGAGCCCACCTGCTCTGTGTCCTGCAGGCGGTCCGCTGCCAGTGCAAGCAGTTCAGGGCTGGCCTGCAGGTACCAGTTATTCCGACATCGGAATAACTGGTATTACTCCGATTCGCGGATTATTCCGATACCCGCTCTTTTGCCTGCGTGATGGGCCTGTGACCTGGGCTGACGCACTCTGGTGACTGTCGCCTGTCGGGATAATCCGTTGTCACTCCTTGAGTCCGCACAGGCGCTGGATGATGTCCTCGCGGTCGTGCCAGAACGGGGCCGGCAGGGGACTTTGGCTAGTTGCGTTGTTTGCTTTTTCAAGAGCATGGCGCTTCATCTCAGTGTCGGCGTGTGCGTAGATGAGCGTGGTCTCGGGGTCAGCGTGCCCGAGCCATTCGGTGAGCAGGGCCAGCGGCATGCCGGCCTGGTAGAGATGCATGGCCCGTGAGTGCCGGAGCATGTGCGGGTGGACCCGGGCCGGGACGTCGGGGCATCTGGCTTTGGCGGTGGTGGCGTGCTGACGGATGAACCTGGCGACGTTGTCGTCTGACATCTGTGTCGGACGATGATTTCGCACGGTGTAGAACATCGGGGCCGCCGGTTCCGGGCTGGGGTGGAAGACGGTGGCGTAGCGGCTGAAGTGCTGGGCTGTCTGGCTGGTGATGGGCAGGCGCCTGGGTTTGGAGCCTTTCCCGAGCAGGTCCGCGGTGAGCCGCCTGGTGTCGATGTCGGCGAGGTTCAGGGCGAGCATCTCGGCGTCGCGGGCAGCGAGGTCATACATGAGGATCATGAAGAACTGGTCGCGCAGCCCGAGCCGGGTGCTCGGGTCCGGGGCGGCGAGCAGCGCCGTGACCGCGTTGGTGGTCATGTACTTCACCGGTGCCGTAGCTGGGCCGTTGAGCCGGGGGATGGCGGCGAGGTCGGCAAGGTAGATCGCGAGCGTCGGCTCGGTGGCGGCTGCGTAGGTGAAGAACGACCGGATGCAGGCCAGGCGCTGGTTGCGGGTCGAGGCCGTCCACGACCTGGTGTCCTGCATGTGGTCGAGGAATCCGGTGACCGTGGCCCGGTCGGCCATCGCGAACGTGACGTTCTCGACTGCCACGTGGTGATGCTCAGCGAGGTAGCCCAGAAGCATGTTCCAGGTCTGGCGGGACGACGTGATCGTGTTGGCTGCCGCGCCGCGCTGGCGGGGCAGGAAGGCGGTGAACCACTCGCGAAGGTGTCGGTAGAAGCCGTCCGCGGCCTCCCGGCGGGTCTTCACGACGTCACCACCGGGATGATGCCGGCCGCGGAGGTCAGCCCGGTCGCCGCGAGGCGCCCGGGCAGCAGGTGGACATACCATGCTGTCGAGGAGTACTTCTGGTGTCCCATGTAGGCAGACAGGTAGGGCAGCCAGGCCTCGATGTCCTTGCCTTCTTCGACCCAGCGCATCAGGGTGCGGGTGGCGTAGTTATGCCGCAGTGTGTAGGGGGTTGAGGCCGGCGCGATCCCGCCCGCCAGCTCGCAGCACACGTGGTAGCCGGCGATGAGCCAGGACGGGGAGTGCTGGCGGCCATGCTGGTCCTGGAAGAACCACTCCCGGTCCGGGCGCCTGAGGTCCGCCAGGTGATCGAAGCGGGCAAGCAGCCCGGCCAGGTCCCCGGTGACGGGAACACGGCGGTCCTTGTTCCGTTTCGACCGCTCGATCATCACCATCGCGTTCTCGGTGTCAACGTCGCGGCGGCGCAGGCGGCGGGCTTCGGGCGGTCGCAGTCCCGCGCCGAGGATCAGCCGGAAGATGACCGGGATCGTGTACTCGCGGAACGGGCTGCGGTACTCGGCGGCGATGGAGTCGGCCGCCCGGAAGAAGGCGGCCAGCTCCTCATCGGTGAACAGGTGCGGCAGGCCCCGGCCCGGCTTGGCGATCCACGCGGACGGCACGATGAACACGTCCGCGCCGGTCAGCTGGAGGTACTTGCCGAACTCGCGGACCGCGCGGCTTCGGTAGGCGCCCCA
>JANLPD010000447.1:0-5837 GCA_031367045.1 Frankiales bacterium
GGCGAAGCCGAGCCCGTCCTTCAAGAAACAATTTCCTACGATGGGACACGTCGGAGACCTCTCGACCCACTGGCAGGCTCTGCCAACCCTGCTCGCTCAGTTGACCGCTGCCGGCTACGGCTTCGTCCAAGACAACCGAACATGAAAGACGATCCAGGAGGTGCGTTCAGCAGCACCGAGTCTGTAGTCGGCAAGACAAGGCGCAGCTCTGGCGTCGTCCGACCAACCAGGGCGTCACCCAGCAATGAGAGGCGGGCAGCATGCAACAGGTGATCGTGGGCTCGGTGCACTCGATTGCTCGAGGGGCCGGAGATCGTCGACGTCGCCACCGGGTCCGGTAGGCGTGGCTTCCTGACGATCTAGGGTCAGGTCAGGTCAGGCCGACGGCTGCGCCGTCCGGATCGACGTCCAGGTCGAGCAACCGTGGGTGGGTGGGCAGCCCGGGCATGGTGGCAATGGCACCGGTCAGGACGGTGAGGTAGCCGGCGCCGGCGGCGAGACGGACCTCGCGGACCGGCAGCGTGAAGCCGGTCGGTGCGCCGCGTAGTGCCGGGTCGTGAGAGAGCGACAGGTGGGTCTTGGCGATGCACACGGGCAGCTGCCCATAACCTGCTTCGACGTATCGCTCGAGGGCCTGTAGCGCCGAACGGTCCCAGGCCACCCCGGCAGCGCCGTACACCTTGGTCGCGAGCAGGTGGACCTTTTGCTGGGCGGAGTCCGTCGGCGCGTAGAGCGCACGTGGGCCTGGCTCGAGCGAGGTGGTGTGAGAGGCCACCGCTTCGGCCAGTTCCAGACAGCCGTCCCCTCCCCGTGCGAACGCGTGGTGCTCGGCGACCGCGGCGGCGCCGGCGTCCAGGGAGGCAGCTTTGATCAGCGCGAGCTCCTTCGCAGCGTCCCCGGGAAAGCAGTTGACCGCGACAACGACCGGGACATGGAAGGCGTGCAGGATGGCGAGGTGGTGCCGTAGGTTCGCTGTCCCACCCTGCTCTCGCAGGTTGGGCACCGTGGTGACCAGAACAGCGACGTCTGGGTACTCGCCGGAGGCGGAGCATTTCAGATGGAAGAACTTCTCGGCTCCGAGGTCGGCGCCGAAACCGGCCTCGGTGACCAGGAAGTCGACCCGTGGCAGCGCGAACAGGTCGGCGAGCACCGATGAGCTGCCCAGCGACAGGTTCCCGAACGGCCCGGTGTGGACCAGCGCGGGCGTCCCCTCGCTAGTCTGCAGCAGGTTGGGTTGCAGTGCCCTGCGAAGTAGGACCGCCATGGCGCCGGCGGCCCGCAGCTGCCCGGCAGTCACTGGCTTCCCCTGGCTGTCCCAGGCCGGCACGAGCGCGTCGAGCCGCGCGCGCAGATCGGCTCGATCACGGACCAGCGCCAGCAGCGCCATGACTTCGCTTGCCGCGGTGATGTCGAAGCCGGTCTCGCGGGGCGGCCCGTTGGCCCGGCCGCCGAGACCGACGATCACCTGGCGCAGGCTGCGGTCGTCGACGTCCAGCACACGACGCCAGGTGACCGACCCGGGGTCGATGCCGCCGCCGCGGTGCAACCTGTCATCGACGACCGCGGCCAACAGATTGGTCGCAGCGCCGACCGCAGCCGTGTCGCCGAGATCGAGCAGGCAGTCGTCGAGCGGCACGATCTGTGCGGCACCGCCACCGGCGCCGCCGCCCTTGGCGCCCAGTGTCGGACCGAGCGCCGACTCGCGGACAGCCACAGCCGACCGGCGCCCCAGACGGGACAGCCCCATCGCCAGGCCAATCGCGGTGACCGTCTTCCCAATCCCGCTCGATGTCGGGGTGGTTGCCGTCACCAGCACGTACTTCCCGCGCCGGGGCGGCCCGTCGGCGACCAAACCCAAGTGAATTTTAGCTCGATGCGTCCCGTGGATGTCGTACTGATCAGCGGTCAGACCGAGCTCGGCGGCCACAGCAGTGACCGGCCGCAAGGCGCTCATTGTGAAACCGCCGGCGGCAGCGCGAGACTGACTTCGAGCAGCAGCGCAAACTTGTCTTCGATGTTGTCCACGCGGAACAACGGCGAGGTGTGCATCTTGACGACGATGGCGTTCACTGCCCGCCCGGTCCGCCGCCAGGCAGCGTGACCTCAGCAACGGCTACACCGGACGCGCTGGAGTTCTGATAGGGCGCTCCGGTCTCGGCGATGAGGTCGGTGACGTCGACGTTGTCGGCGAAGAACTCTGCGGTGAAACAACGAAGACCGTTGCGCACGGCCGCGGCGGCGAGCAATGGAACCAGTGCGGTGGCGAGCCCGACGTGACGCCAGGCTGGGGCGACTGCGACGGCGACCTCGGCGGTATCGCTGTCGCGCAGCGCCTCATACCTTGCAATACCCACCCCACGCCCGTCGGGGGCGAAGGCCACGACGGCGAATCGCCGGTCGTAGTCCACGCACACCAGCCGCCGGAACTCGTGATCGCTTTGGGGCGGGCGACCACCGAGAAACCGTCTACGCAGGGTTTCCGGATCGGCCTGCTCGACTGCGCGACGCAACTCAGCAGCATGATCAGGGAGCACGGGGCGGACAAACACACTCCGGCCGTCGAGCAGCATGACGTCCTGCGACAACCACGATGGGAATCCCGGTGGTGTCGGGGTGCACCCGTGCTCCGGCGTGCGGCTCACCTGTTGCTCTCCTCGCTGTCGAGGGCATCGACCTTGGTCTTGCTCGGCTCTGGTACGCGGTCGACGTCCGCGGGTCGAATCACGACGACCGGACAGTGGGCGTGGTGCACGGAGTGTGCACCAACGGATCCGAGCAGCAGTCCGATGAGGCCGCCGTGCCCACGACTGCCGACGACGAGCAGGTTGGCTCGTCTGGACGCTGCGACGAGCTGCTGCGCCGGGGAGCCGGCGACCACCGTCATTCGCAGGCGCTCCCGCGGCAGGCTCACCTCGGCGGCCGCCTTCTCCATCATGCTGCGAGCCGCCGCCCCGGGGTCGAAGCCGGGGATCGCCAGCGGGTAGCCGTAAGACGTGAGTCCTTGCCACGCCATGAGCATCTCAAGGGTGCCGCCGGTCCGGGTGGCGTAGTCGGCCGCCCAAGCGACAGCCTTGGCGCCTTCATCGGATCCATCGACACCGACCAGGACCAGCGGTCGGGTGATTGCGGTGTCTGTCATCGCTCCTCCTCCTCGAGTCCATCCTGCGGCGCCCGCAGACGGCGCGGCAGAGGCGTTGGTCCTGCGCAGACTCGGCGGCGTCCGGCAGAGGTAGTATGTGCAAGTATCAGTTGGTCGGGTCGGGACTGCCTCGCACACCCGGGGGGGCCCACAGGCACGACCGTTCACTGCCTTGCACCCTGGCAATCGCCCGCGGAGGCACCCTTGCCTGTCAAGCATCCGCTCGGGTCAACGCTGCCGAACCGGACAGCCCTGTACTGCGGCCACTACGGGCCGTCTTGCGACAAGAGTGCCTACGCCTGCGAGGTGTTTGCCCCCAGTTGGCAGATGGCGGCCCTTGGACCAGCCACCTACGTCACCGCCGGCCGAGCCAGCATCAAATCACCTTCGGTCGCCGACTTGTCCTTCGAGGTTGCCCGGGAAAACCCGCTCGCATCGATCGACATCGGCAGGCAAGGATGGTCCGGCGATGAGCAGCGATCAGTCCAGCAAAGTCCTCAGCGCGGCGTCAACCGTGCGGAGTTCGCGACTAGATCCCTGAGCCTGTGAGCACCTGGCACGGCAGCACCTCAGCCCGGTCCGGCCCACCGCAAGAGCGGGTCCCGATGACCAAGCCACCCCCGCCTCTTCGCTGGCAGGGCTGGTTATTTCCGCTGGGCTTCGCGCTCACGGCCCTCGTTCTCCTTCTTTATCCGGCCGCCAGAGAAAAGCCGAATCGCAGTTTCAGCTACACCGACTTCGTCAACGAAGTGACGACCAACCAGGTCTCGACAGCGACGATCACGTCGACGGGCGCCGTGAGCGGAAAGCTCTCTAGCGGCGCCGGCTACACCTCCCAGATCCCGACCGCACTGAACGACGCCGCGCTGTCTCCCTTGCTGGTCCAGCACAAAGTTCGAGTGACGGGCACCAACCCGAGCACGACCTCGGTGCTGAGCGTGGTGCTGTCGTTGCTGCCGCTTGTTCTAATCATCGGTGCTTTCGTTTGGATCGCCCGTCGCGGCCGTAAGCAGCTCTCCGGAGGGCTCGGCGGGATGATGGGCTTCGCCAGATCAAAGGCCAAGGTCTACGACGAGGAGCGGCCTGCGACCCGTTTCGCGGACATCGCTGGCTATGAGGGTTCCAAGGCTGAGGTTATGGAAGTCGTAGACTTCCTCAAGCATCCGGAGCGCTATGCGGCCGCGGGCGCGGTCGGTCCGAAGGGAGTGCTCATGGTGGGCCCGCCCGGGACCGGAAAAACTCTGCTCGCGAGAGCGGTCGCCGGCGAGGCTGGCGTACCTTTTTTCGCTCTCAGCGGCTCGAGCTTTGTCGAGATGTTCGTTGGTGTCGGTGCGTCCAGGGTGCGGGATCTGTTCGCCGACGCCCGAAAGCGGGCCCCGTCGATCATCTTCATCGATGAGATCGACGCCATCGGGGGGCGGCGCGGTCCTGGTGGTTTCGGGTCGAACGACGAACGCGAGCAGACACTCAACCAGCTGTTGTCGGACATGGATGGGTTCGAACCAGGAGCCAACGTAGTTGTCCTGGCAGCGACCAACAGAGCCGAGATCCTCGATGCCGCACTGTTGCGCCCCGGACGTTTCGACCGGACGGTGGAGATTCCGTTGCCCAACCACAAGGAGCGAGCTGCAATCCTGGCCGTTCACGGACAGGGCAAGAAGCTCGGTCCCGACGTCGATCTCGACGTGCTGGCACGAGGCACGCCCGGGTTCTCAGGCGCTGATCTGGCCAACCTGGTCAACGAAGCGGCGATCAACGCCGTGCGAGCCGGTCGTGACGTCCTGAGCGCTGCCGATTTTGATGCTGCGCGCGATCGTCTCCTGATCGGCCGTCGCGACGCCTCGAACGCACTGCTGCCCGAAGAGAAACATGCTGTCGCCGTCCACGAAGCCGGGCACGCGCTCGTCGCCGTATTGTCGGACCACGCCGATCCTGTGGCCAAGGTAACCATCCTTCCCCGCGGCGCCGCCCTTGGCGTGACCGAGCAGCTACCCGACTCCGAACGCCACCTGTACCCCGAGAGCTACCTCACCGACTCGCTGGCCGTACGTCTGGGTGGTCGTGCCGCGGAGATCATCGTGCTCGGGGAAGCATCGACAGGTGCGTCCAACGACCTCGCAGGTGCTACCGATCTCGCGACTCGGATGGTGCGAGAGTGGGGGCTATCGATCAAGGTCGGGCCGATCGGTTATGGACCCGAAGGACCGACCCGCGACAACCCCTTCGCCGGACGGCCCTATGCCGAGGAGACGCAAAGCTCGATCGACAAGGAGGTAGCCAGGCTGCTTCGAGAGGCTGAGCTCAGGGCCACGAAACTGCTCCGCGAACATCTGGACATTCTCCACAGGGTCATTGACCTTCTGCTCGAACGCGAGACGATAAGTGGCTCGGACCTGGCGGCAATCATGGAAGGGCCGGAACGTCACACCGAGCAGGGCAGGATACGAGCACCTCAGGACGTGGACATGACACCCAGCCCGGCGGATCGAAGTCGACCCCTGCAACTGCCATAACTCTCAGCACTCGCGACGGTACAGAGAACCGGAAACTACCTTGCGCCGCTGCCCAAGCCAGGATGCGACGACGAGCACCTCGCTCGACCAGGATCGGTACGAACGCAAAGAAGCGCGGCTGGCCCAATGACGTCTCAGCGTCTTGCACACACCGTCGAACGACGTCTGCGCTCACGCACTGAGCA
>JANLPD010000504.1:0-5571 GCA_031367045.1 Frankiales bacterium
CGTCGCCGACGGCAACCTGTGCTCGCAGCGCAACCTGCTGGACTTCAACGACATCACCGTCGACAAGACCGGACGCGTGCTGGTTGCCTACTCCGACGGCTGCACCGGGACCTGCGTGGCCGACGTCAAGAGCGCCAGCAAGGGCTCCGTGGACCTCGTTATGCGCCAAGACACCGGGCCCTTGCTCTACGCGCCGGTCCAGGCGCGCCGCTGAGTCACAGCAGCGCCGGAAACCACGCCCAGGGAGATAGCTACCTACCGCCGGCGCCGTGACGGCAGCCGCTCACTCTGGTGATCGTCCGGCATGCACCCAACTGCACAAGCAGGAGCGCAACGATTGCCCGATCGAGAGCCCCGCGACCTGCCCGTGAACGGCAATCCGGTCCCGATTCCGGCCGGGTTGGCAATTGTCAGCGTCAAGATTCGATCTGCAGAGGCTACGCCTCGACGAGAAGCACCAAAGTCTCGGGGAGTACGCCGTCATACGCCATCGCGTCGGCCATCGTCGGGTTCTGCATCGCGGCCATGACGACGTCCAAGTCAGCAACGTCCATCAGCACCGCGACTTGGGTGCGGTTCTGAGGATTGAGTGGAGTTTCGCACTTTCGCGTGACCTGACGTAGGTCAATGCCCGGGCAGTTTCGGGCGACACGCCGGTCCACTTCCACCCCCTCCTGGCGCGTCTTTGACAAGCTGAACCTGCACGCGTCGCGCGTGCAGGTGAAAGGGTGTGGGAGATGGCTGAGACAGGCGCAGGCGGCTTCCCGCGGATGATCCGTGGGTCCGTCGTGGTGCAACGCCGCAAGTGCGGGAAGACCAGCTGCCGCTGCACCGATGGGGAGGCGCTGCACGAGTCGACGGTGCTGAGTTACTCCGAAGACGGCCGGAACCGGACAGTCATGCTGGCCGCTGATCAGGTCGGGCCGGTCCGGGCCGCGGTCGAGCGATATCGGGCCGCGCAGACGAAACTGGAAACCCAAGGCAACGCCGGGCTCGCGGTGTTGCTGACCGCCGCCGCTGTCCGCCGTGGTCGGTGAGTCGCTGGACCGCGCTGCTCACTCAGACCCGCCCGGTGTTCCGGGCGCCGAGCTTCGCGATCTTCACCGACCTGCTGACCGGCTGGGTGCTGTCCCCTGGCCGGCGGACCGTCACCGCAATGATCACCCTCGCAGACCCTGCCGGCGGGCGGGCGCACGACGCCTACCACCGCCTGATCCGTGACGGGGCTTGGAGCATGAGCGGGCTATGGCAGCGGCTGGCCACCCACGCCGTGCAGCAGTTCGCCCCGACCGGAGTCGTCAGCGTCGACCTCGATGACACCCTGTTCCACAAGAGCGGCCGCGACGTCGCCGGCGCCGGGAACTTCCGTGATGCGGTGCGTTCCACCGGCCAGCGGGTCGTCTACGCGCTCGGCCTGAACCTGGTCGTGGTTACGCTGCGGGTCATCCCACCGTGGGGATCGATGCCGATCGCGATCCCGGTGAACGCTCGGCTGCACCGCAAGAACGACCCGATCACGACCGTCGAGCACGCCGCGCAGATGATGCGGGAGCTCGCCAGCTGGCTCCCGGACCGGCAGCTTCATCTGTGCGCTGATGGCGCCTACACCAGTCTGGCCGGCGCCCAACTGCCCCGCACACATGTCACCAGCCGGATGCGCCGCGACGCCGCCCTCTACGAGACAGCGCCGCCGCGGACCGGTAAACGCGGCCGGCCGCGCCTCAAAGGTCAGCGGCTGCCCACCCCACCCGAGATCGCCGCCGCAGTCAGGGGTCGGGCCTGGCGCAAAGCCACCATCGACGTGCGTGGCCGTGCGGTCGAGAAGCTGGTCCTCACCCGGGACGTGCTCTGGTACGGCGTCAACCCCAAAGAGCTGGTCCGGCTCGTCATCGTGCGTGACCCGAACGGAGTCGAACCAGATGACTTCTTCATCACCACCGACCTTGCTGCCAGCGGCGCAGACACCGCGTCCCGCTACGCCGGCCGCTGGAGCATCGAAGTGTGCTTCCGCGACGTCAAGCAAGACCTCGGCGGTGAGAACCCGCAATCCTGGAAGCGCAAGGGACCGGAACGAGCCGCGTGCCTGTCGCTGTGGCTACACGCCATGACCTGGTGCTGGTACCTCGCTGAGCACCCAGCCGGCGACACCTGGATCCCGCGCCCCTGGTACCCCCGCAAGGCCACCCCGAGCTTCCTCGACGCTCTCGCCGCGCTACGCAGAACCCTGTGGCACCAACGAATTACCGATCTGGCCGCCCCAGGCACGCACGGACACGACAAGACCAGAAATCTCGACGCCCTACTCGACACGCTCGCCTACGCCGCCTGAGAGTGCGAAAGCCCACGGAGACCGAAACGGTTCGCTAGGCCGGATCGCCGGGCAGCCCTGACAGTCGGCCGGCGAGGAAGGCCCGCTCGACCTCGTTCTCGGTGAGCAGCAGCGCTTCGTCGTACGCCGTCCGGGCCTCGCTCGTCCGACCCAGCCGGCGCAGGAAATCGGCCCTCGCAGCGGGCAAGTAGGAGTACGACGCCAACGCCGGCTCGGCGGTGAGTCGATCGAGGGCGTCCAGACCGGCCTGCGGGCCGTCGGCCAGACCGACCGCGACTGCCCGGTTGAGGGCCACGACCGGGGAGGGCCAGCGCGCCTCGAGCAGCGCGTAGAGCGCGACGATCTCGCGCCAATCGGTTTCCTGCCACGTCGCGGCATCGGCGTGCACTGCGGCGATCCCGGCCTGCAGGGCGTAACGCCCTGGGGGGCCTGCCTGAAGCGCGGCGCGGACGAGCGAAAGGCCCTCGTCGATGGCGGCCCGGTCCCACTGCGAGCGGTCCTGCTCTTCGAGCAGCAGCAGGCGCCCGTCAACATCGACGCGGGTGGCGCGTCGCGCGTCGGTGAGCAAGACCAGCGCGAGCAGCCCGCTCACCTCGGGTGCCGGCAGCAGCGAGCTCAGCATCCGCGTCAGGTCCAGTGCTCGTACGACGAGGTCGTGGCGCACCAGGGCGGGCCCGGTCGGCGCCGTGTGCCCGGTGGTGAAAAGCAGGTGCAGCACCGCGAGGACAGCGTCGACGCGGGCCGGCAGCTGGTCGCGATCCGGTACCCGGTAGGGGATCCGAGCCTGCGCGATCTTCTTCTTCGCGCGCGTGATCCGAGCCGCCATTGTGGCCTCGCTGACGAGGAAGGCGTGGGCGACCTCGGCGGTCGACAGGCCGCAGAGCAGCCGCAGCGTCAGGGCTACCTGCGCCTCCAGGGCGAGCGACGGGTGGCAGCAGGTGAACACCAGCCGGAGGCGGTCATCGGGGATCTGGTCGGGGTCGTCGGGCTCTGCGGCGACGTCGTCCTCGACGAGCAGGGGAAGCTTGTTGCGGAGCGTGGCCTCGCGGCGGAGCAGGTCGAGCGCCCGGTTGCGGGCAACGGTGGTCAGCCAGGCGCCAGGGTTGGTGGGCACCCCGGCTTTCGACCAGGTCGTGAGGGCGCGCGCGAACGCGTCCTGCACGCACTCTTCGGCCAGGTCGAGGTCACGCGTCACGCGCACCGTCGCGGCGAGCACGTAGGCCCACTCGCGACGGTGCGCGTCGGCGAGGGCATCCTGGATCAGGGGAAAACCATGATCGGCCGGACCTCGAGACCGCCGTTGGGCGAGGGGATCTCCTTGGCGATGGCGATCGCCTCGTCGAGGTCCGCGGCGTCGACGAGGTAGTAGCCACCCAGGGCCTCCTTGGTCTCGAGGAACGGGCCGTCGGTCACGGTGAACGAGCCGGTTGCGTCCTTGCGGATGCTGGTCGCCGTGTCGACGCTCTGTAGTGCGTTGCCGCCGGCGAGCTTCCCGGCGTACTTCGCACCGAAGTTTTCGTGGCCTTTCATGATCTCTTGCATCAAGCCATGGCCGCCCTCGGCGTGGGCCTTCTCGTCCCCGTAGATCAGCACCAGATACTGCGACATCGCGACATCTCCTTGCTCAGGGGCCCAACCTTTGGGACCGCTCATTGTTTCGACGATTGGCCCTGGGTCAGATCGACACCTCGGGCTGACGCGTGGACCCTCATCAGAGCAGCGCTAGGCCGAAGCCGGTGGCGGCCGCGGCCAGACCGAGCGCGATGCTGCCGAAGATGTTGAGGGACGCCCGCAGCAGCTCGCCCGTGCGCGCGAGCACGAGGGTCTCCCAGGCCCAGGTCGACAGGGTCGTGTAGCCACCGGCGAAGCCGGTCCCGAGCAGCATCGTCGGGCCGCGGGTCAGTCCGTGGTGGGCAGACAGGCCCAGCACGAGCCCCAGCAGCAGCGACCCGGTCACGTTGATGAGCATCGTGCCGTAGGGGAACTCGCTGCGGGTGCGGTGCTGCACGACCTGGTCGAGGACGTAGCGGGCGACGGCGCCGAGGCCCGACGCAAAGGCGGTGGCCAGAGTGAGCAGCATCAGCCGGGGTGCGTCGGGGGCTCGCGGCCGACGTAGCGCACGACGTGTACGTCGTCGACGATCACGAGCCCCTCGGCGATGAGCTCGTCGAGCTGGGGCAGGAAGGCCTGGACCAGCTCGGCGGCGTCGACGATGATGATCACAATCGGTAGGTCGTCGGACATGCTCAGGACGTGCGCGGTGTGCAGCGTGCGGCTGGCGCCGAAACCGGATACGCCGCGCAGGCAGGTCGCGCCACTGAGCCCCGCGTGCTGCGCGCGGTGCAGGATTTCGGACGCCAACGAGTGGTGGTGGTAGCGGTCGGACTCGCCAAGGAAGATGGTCAGCCGTTGGGCCGGCCCGCTCAGTCGCATCACGACACCTCCGTCTCTGTCCGCTGCCTGCCCGCGGCCAGCGCACGACCGGCGATCAGCCCGGCGGCTGCCGACACGAGGCCGGCGACGAAGCTGCCGAGCAGGTAGACCACCCCGATGGTGGCATGGCCGTGTGCGAGGAGCTGGTCGCTGCTGACAGTGATGGCAGAGAAGGTGGTGAACGCGCCGCAGAAACCCGTCGCCAGCAGCGGGCGGACGTAGGTCGTTGGGGGCAGGATCTCGGTGAGCAGGACGAGCAGGAAGGCGAGCAGGAAAGCGCCGCTGCTGTTCACCACGAACGTCGACCAGGGAAACGCGCCACTTGCCGTTGGCCAGGCCGTGGTCACCCCGACGCGCGCCAGGCCCCCGATGCAGCCGCCGACCAGGACGGCGACCAGCACGCCCGGCCGCAGCCTCGGCCAGGCGCGGCCGCTCGGCAGCGCGGTCGGGCCAGTCAGGGCGGGCGGGGCGGTCCGGGCCACCGGGCCACGCTAGTGCGAGATGGGTAGCCTCCGCGCATGCCGCACCGGCCCGACGATGCCCCTCCGGGTCTGCGCGAGCTGCGGCTGCTGGACGGGCCCAACTTGTACTTCTCGCGCGCCGCGGCCAAGGTCGTCGTCGACGTCGCGCCCTTGCTCGCCCTGAAGGAAGCAGCCTTCCTGCACCAGGCGGCTGCCTGGGGCGAGCCGGGAGGGCGCCCCGGAGCCGCTGGCAGCGAGGTGCGGGCGCGCGCCGTCGCCCGCCTGCTGGCGAAGGTGACCCGGCGCCTTGCGGCCGCAACGGGGACGACCCGGCTCGCCGTCCGGACC
>JANLPD010000514.1:0-2437 GCA_031367045.1 Frankiales bacterium
GCCTCGGGAAGCAGTTGGAGGGACCGTCTTGGCATGACCATCGGGCTGCCGCAGCAAGCCGAGCACCCAACCACCGGTCGCGCCAAGCCCGAAGCCGAAAGAGACCAGGCGCAGGACCCGCCCCCCCGGCCGGGCCGGCCCACCGTGGGGCCGACGGGTCGGCATGAGGCTCAACCGGCGGATCGGCAAGGACACCACGACACCAGGGTAGCCAGCGCCGAGCGGAAGGGCGAGCCCCCACTGCAGCCAGTTAGTGCCCGTGCTCCTGGTGAACGGGCTCGCGTCGATCTGCCACCTCGCTACCCGCGGCGGGTGGGACGTCGATGACCGCGACGATCCGGTACAGATCGTCGAGCGATGCGAACTCGATAGTGACCTTGCCGCGGGTCTTGCCCAGGTCCACCCTGACCCGCGTCTCGAGCCGGTCGGACAGTCGGTCCGCCAGCTCGGCCAAGCCCTGCGGCACCAGCCGTTTCGAGCGAGGGGCGCGGGGCGCCTCCGGGCCCGTCGCCTGGTTGAGCTGAACCGCCTCCTCGACGGAACGGACCGACATGCCTTCTGCGACGACGCGGGTGGCCATCGCCTCCTGCTGCTCGGGGGTCGGCAGGCCGAGGATGGCGCGGGCATGACCGGCCGACAAGATCCCGGCCGCGACGCGACGCTGCACCGGCGCAGGCAGCTGTAGCAGCCGGATGGTGTTGGAGATCTGCGGGCGGGAGCGGCCGATCTTGGCGGCCAGCTCCTCGTGCGTGGCACCGAACTCGTGCAGCAGCTGTTGATAGGCGGCGGCTTCCTCGAGCGGGTTGAGCTGCTGGCGGTGCAGGTTCTCCATCAACGCGTCGCGCAGCATGTCGTCGTCGGGGGTGTCGCGGACGATTGCCTGGATCGTCTCGGCACCGGCCAGCTTGCAGGCGCGCCAGCGCCGCTCGCCCATGACGAGCTCGTACCGGTCCGGCCCGATCTCGCGGACGACGACGGGCTGCAGCAGCCCGACCTCCTGGATGGAGCTGACGAGCTCGGCGAGCGCCTCTTCGTCGAAGTGCTCACGCGGCTGAAGGGGGTTGGGTGTGATGTCCCCGAGGGAAACTTCGACGAGCCGCACGCCTGCCACCTGGTCCTGCGCGCTGTCCGGCCCAACCGGACCGGTGGGGATCAGCGCACCCAGGCCTCGACCCAAGCCCCCGCGGGGTGGTCGTGTCACGTCGCTTTCGCTCCTGATCCTCGCTCGGCGATCTCACGGGCCGCGTCAACGTAGGCCAGGGCGCCTCGCGAGCCGGGATCGTAGGTGACCACCGACTGCCCGTAGCCCGGCGCCTCGGACACCCGGACGCTACGGGGCACGACCGTTGCCAGGACGGTGTCGCCGAAGTGGGTCCGCACCTCCTGCGCGACCTGGTCGGCCAGTCGGGTGCGCGCGTCGTACATCGTCAGCAGGATCGTCGACACGTGCAAGGACGGGTTCAGGTGCCCACGCACCAGCTCGACGTTCTTGAGCAGCTGGCCGAGGCCCTCCAACGCGTAGTACTCGCACTGGATCGGGATCAGCAGCTCGGCGGTCGCGACCATCGCGTTGACGGTCAGCAGACCCAGCGACGGCGGGCAGTCGATGAGGACGTAGTCGACCCCGGCGCCGGGGCCGTCGAGGTAGGCGTCGATAGCACGCTTGAGCCGCGACTCACGGGCGACCACGGAGACCAGCTCGATCTCGGCGCCGGCCAGGTCGATCGTCGCCGGGACGCAGGACAGCCGCGGGATCGTCGCCGACGGCGAAACGACCTCCGCGATGCCGACCCCGTCGATGAGCACGTCGTAGACGCCCGGCACCCCGGCGTGGTGCTCGACGCCGAGACCGGTGGACGCGTTTCCCTGCGGGTCGAGGTCGACTACGAGCACCGTGGCGCCGTGCAGTGCAAGGGCCACGGCCAGGTTGACCGTCGAGGTGGTCTTGCCGACACCACCCTTCTGGTTGGCGACGGCGAGGACGCGCCGGGTTGCCGGAAGCGGAAAGTCATCGGTGCCGGTCGGGTTCAAGGTGCGTACGGCGGCGGCCGCCGCGGACCCGATCGGGGTGTCGTCACCCACCGGGACGGCGGCGTCATCCCGCAGCGCCGCCCGTAGCCGCTCGACTGGGTCGACGACCTCCTCAGGGGTGCCGGCCGACGTTCCCGCGGGAACGTCCGGAACGTCGGGCACCGGAACGAGCGGTGCGACGCCTGGCCAGCCGAGTGCGGGTGCTGGGGCAGCGGTAGCTGGCCCGGTCCCAGCGGGCCTGTGACCGGCCCGTTCCGCAGCTAGTCGGTCCGGCCAGCCCAGACCGGTCACGACCGGCGCCGGGTCTTGTCGCGTCCGGGTCGGGTGCCGGGCAGCGTGCCGGTCGTGCGGGTGACCACGACGACGCGACCGTCGGTGCTGAGCGCGACGTCGCCGACGGCGACGA
>JANLPD010000557.1:0-1545 GCA_031367045.1 Frankiales bacterium
CACGATGTAGCTGAGATCTGGATCCTTGATCTTGTTGAGTGGCGTCGGCACGCAGATCGAGATCGCGTCGCATTCGCGGAGTCGCGCGGCATCCGTGGTCGCCGAAAGGAGCTCCTTCGCCACGAAGTCGGCGAGTTGCTCTGACGAGACGTCCTGAATGTGGCTTCGCCCTCCGGTAATCGTATCGACCACTTGTTCGTTGAGATCGAAGCCGACGGTCCGATATCCACTGCGCGCTGACTCGACAGCCAGCGGCAGGCCGACGTAGCCCAGTCCGATGACTCCTACGACGGCCGTACGCTCGGAAAAAAGTGCGAGGAGATCGGTGTGATGGGACATGAGACGGAGTGGGAGCGATGGCTGTTCGGATCGAGCACGCAAAGGTGATGAAGCTGGTCCACAATTGCAAGCTCAACACGACGCCGGGACGCGCAGTGGATCAGTGACAATGGCTGCACTAGAGGATCCGCCTATGGCGTTATGGAGAGCTGCAGGCCGATGCTGCGCGCGAAGGGGAGTTGTCCCAGGTCGAGGCTGCCCAAGCGCGCGGCGCGCACCGTCGACTCCGGATCGATGTCTCCGGCACGCGACCACGTCAGCAGGTTGCGGCCGACGAGCGAAAGTGTGGCGCTCTCGAACGGGAGGCTCCAGAAGGCGGTCGGCAGGGTGAGACCGAGCCGCGCCTCGCGGAGCTTCGCGTAGGTCGCGCTGTAGACCCACGGCTCTTCGATCCTCGCGAGGGCGTGGAAGTAGTCCTGCGTCGACACATGCTGCGTGTTCTGCTGGCCGGTCACCACATCCAGCCCCTTCACCAGGAGGCCCGAGTCCGGACGGTACGCGGTCTCGGCGAACGTGCCCGCCTGGCTCCCGGACCGTCGGGTGGCGCTGAACAGGCTTCCCCCGAGGTGGCCGTCCGCAACGAAGGCGAGCGTCAGCCAGCGCCGCCGGATCGTGTTGCGGAGACCGAGCACCCAGGTCGGCTGGCTCACGCCGAGTTGCTGCGGATCGCCGGACTCGGCGAGGGGAAGACCTTTTCGCAGGAGCAGCGCGCCCGATGCCGCGTCGCGGAGGTACCGTGTTCCGACCAGCACGCCCAGCGGGGCGCCAACGCGGGCCTGGACCAGTCCCCCCATTGGCGACGCGACCAGCGTCAGGGTCTGCAGGGCGTCACCCAGCCCATCGACACGATTCTCGTTGTGAGCCGCCGTGACGGTGAGCCGCCACTCCGACCGCCCCCGGTCGTCGCCCGCGTGGATCGACAGCTCGGTCTCGACACCGCGGTTCGAGATGCGGCCCCGGTTGAGGTTCACGTACCCACCAGCTGCGCCGGCGGACACCGGCAGGATCACATCCTCTGTCTGCTGCGAATAGAGTGTCGCGCCGATCGAGAGGTGGCGTCGCGCGAACGCGAACGCGAGCCCGCCTTCCGCGGTCGTCGTCACCTCGGGGCGCAACGTCAAGTCCTGCGCGACCAGCCGCAGCGGCGCAATGCTTCCCACCGTCGCGCCGCCGGTTCCGAGCCGGGCCCCCTGAAGCTCGTACGGC
>JANLPD010000560.1:0-10617 GCA_031367045.1 Frankiales bacterium
TCGTCGCCGAGAATCGCCCGCGCTGCGGGCACGGGAAGGTCGTCCTGGCCGAGGTGGAGCACGTCGGTGCCCGTGGCGTGGGCGACGTCGGCGCGGTCGTTGACCGACCACAGGGCACCGTGGCGGGCAGCCGCAGCGGCCATCACCTCACACAGCGCCAGCTCGCGGCGCGCCTCGATGCCCTTCTCGCGCAGCTGCACCACGTCGACACCGCCCGACAGGACCGCGTCCAGGAACGCAGCGAGGTCGGGGCGGTCCGGTGTGCAGAGGTAGAGCCGGGCGTCCGCGAGCCGGTCCCGCCGCTCGTCGCCGGACAGCTGCTCAGCCACCCGCCACCGCACGCACGAGCTCCAGGCGGTCACCCGTGACCAGTGGCGTGCCCGGCACCTCCGAGGGCACCAGGGCGGTGCCGTTGAGCTCCACGACCACCGACCCCCGAGGTAGGCCAAGCAGGTCCAGCAGCGCAGGCAGGTCCGTCCCGTCCGGCACCTCGCGTGCCTCGCCGTTCACGGTCAGATCCACCTCCTAACCCTACGGGTGGGCGCGCGGGCCATAGGGCACGGCTATCGGCAATGGCTATAGGGCACTATCGCCAGCATGAGCCCACAACTGCCCCGCCGCGCAGAGGACCCTCCCCCGAACCCGCCGGCGGCGGTCAGGCTCGGCAACCGGCTGCTCGTCATCGTCGAAGACGTCATCTACGTCGCGGTGTCCGTACTCCTGGCGGTTGCCGCTCTCATCGTGCTGGCCCGCGCCGCGGTGGAGCTGGTGCACAAGGCCGGCGACGACACCCCCGACGCGATGGTCGGCGTCCTCGACTCGCTGCTGCTGGTCTTCATCTTCGTCGAGCTGCTCTACGCGGTGCGCATCACCCTGAAGGAGCGGCAGATCGTCGCCGAACCTTTCTTGATCGCGGCCATCCTCGTGTCGGTCAAGGAGATCATCGTCTTGTCGGTGAAGGGCGCGAACGAGTACGTCGAGAGGGGCCCGGAGTTCGCCAGGGCGATGGTTGAGACCGGCTTGCTCGGCGTACTAGTCGTACTGCTGTCCGGTTCCGCGATCCTGCTGCGTCGCAAGGAGAAAGAGCTGCCCGAGACCGCGACCGGGCCGGTGCCGGACTAGGACTAGAAGGCGAGCGCCTGAGCGCGGCGCTTGACCTCGCGGCTGCGGTCCTGCTGGAGTGCCTGCAGAGGGGTCCCGGGCAGGGAATCGTCCTGCGTCGTCAACCAGGCCAGCGCCTCGTCGTCGCTGTAGCCCGCGTCCGTGAGCAGCGTCAGCACGCCGTAGAGGTGCTTGACCGGCTGGGACCCGTCGAGCTGCTCGGCCGGTAGGACCAGGACGCTGTCCTGGTGGACCCCGAGGAGCCGGCCCTCTTTGAGCAGCGTCCGTACGCCGACGACACCGATCCCCATGCGCGTGGCCACCTCCGGGACGGTCAGCATCTCCATACAGCGATTCTAGTGACGCTCGACGAGATCACGTTGCCTGGCTCCGCCCGATCAGCGGCAGTGGTCATCTCGGCAACCAGCCGTTACGGGACCGGCTGAGCGGCCGTCCCTACCCGGAGCCAGCAGGTCGCAGGATGCAGAATTCGTTGCCTTCCGGGTCGCGCAGCACCTGCCACGAGGGTCCGTCGTACACGTCGTTGGCCAGGGACGCTCCTGCGCCAAGCGCGTACCTGACAGCGGCGTCGTAGTCGTCGCTGCGCAGGTCCAGGTGAAGCCGGTTCTTGATGTGCTTGCTGTCGGGCACGAGCAGGAAGTCAAGGCGAACGGGACCGCCGTTCAACTCGGCATCACCGTCTCCGTCAACGACGATCTCGCCGCCGAGCAGGCGCTGCCAGAAGCTCGCGAGCGCCGGCGGGTCGGCACTGTCGATAGCCAGGGCAGTGACTCCTGCGATCGGGTTGCTCATTCGCGCCATAAAACCACGCGACGCCAGGACGAGGTCACCGGCACCGCGAAAGCATGAAGCGCCCCGGCACCATCCCGGTCTGCCCCAGCGCCCACCACGACCTACAGGCCACAAAACCATCCAACTCAAAGACGGCCACTGGCTCAACCACAACGGCTGGACCCAACCACCATGAACCCACAGACGCCCCGAGTTCTAGGGTTCGACAACCGTGCCGCCGGCCGCGGCGCTGGCGCGGGCCGCATCCAGGACGGCCGCCGTCTGCCGCGACTCCTCCAGCGGGAGCACCCAGCCGGGCCCGCCGGACAGGACGGACGAGAACTCCTCGACCATCACGCGGTAGGCATCCGTGGCGGGCACCGGCACCCGCTCGGTGCCGCGGCCGTCGGAGATCCAGAGCTGCGTCGCGTCGTTCTTCCACGAGGTATACGGCGCGTCCCGCAGCTCGATCTCACCCGCTGTCCCCGTGATGACGAGCCACTGCCCTTGGTCGCGGTCGATTCCGACGTGGACCTCCGCGGTGGCGTCCGCCCAGTCGAGGACGACGCGGGTGTCAAGGTCCACGCCGGTCGGGCCGAGCTCCGACGTCGCGGACACTCCGCTCGGCAACCCGCGCCCGACGGCCCACAGGCAGGCCGACACCGCATAGCAGCCCACGTCGTAGAGGGCACCCCCGCCGCGTCCGGGCTCGAGCCGGTAGTTGCCCTCGAGCTGGCCGGCGAAGGTGAAGCCGGCGGATACGTGCTGCACGCTGCCGATTTCGGCAAGGCGGGCCTGTGCCAGCCGCACGCGGGGGTGCCAGCGGTACCACGACGCTTCGGCGAGCAGCTGACCCGTCTGGGCGGAGACAGCGGTCATCTCCTCGACCTCGATGGCGCTCAGCGCCAGCGGCTTCTCACAGAGCACGGCCTTGCCGGCCCGCATGGCGGCCACGGCCCAGGGCAGGTGCTGCTCGTTGGTGAGTGCGACGTAGACGGCATCGACGTCCGGATCGGCCAGCAGGGCGGCGTAGTCGTCGTACGCCGTGATCGGACCCAGACTGGCTGCCCGATCGCGCGACCGTGCGGCGACCGCCTGGAGCGACGCACCCGGGGCGGCGTGAAACGCAGGAGCCAGGGCTTGCGTGGCGATGTAGCCGGCCCCGAGAAACCCCCACCGGGTCATGCGGTGACGGTCATGCGGTCGGCAGGGCCACCGGACGACCGCTGTCGGCCGCGGACAGCGTGGCTGCCTGCATCACAGCGATATTGCGCTTGGAGCCCGCGGGCGTCACAGACATCGGCTCGCCGGACAGCAGCTGGTCGGCGAGCTCGCGGTGGAACGGCTGGGCCGGCGCAGCAGGGACCGAAAGCAGCGTCTCGGAGGTGCCCCCCGCGCCGTCGGGCGTGAAGACGCGCAGCGCGGCGGGCGAGTCGGAGTGGGCCAGTCGGTCCTCGAGCAGGGTGCCGATCGACGACCGTTCGGTGACCCGCTCGAACCGCCAGTCCCCAATGAGGCCGCCCTCGGTGCCGAGCACGTAGAACTTCGGCTTCAGCGCGGCGGCCAGGTCGGAGTGGGTGAACTCCGCCTCGACGCCGTCGGCGAAGTGGACGAGGACGCGGCTGTGATCGGCGTTCGTGACGTCGTGCCAGACCCGCTTGTGGGTGGTCGCAGACACCCACTCCACCTGCTGGCCGAACAGATCGAGGGCCCAGTCGAGGTAGTGGCTGCCCCAGTCGTAGATGGCGCCGCCGGAGACGGCCTCGTCGGAGTGCCAGTAGTTGCACGGGTGGCCGTAGCCGCCGATGAAGCTCTCGTAGTGGAAGACCTCGCCGAGCTGCCCGCTGCGCACGACCTTCTTCAGCGCGAGGTAGTCGGGGTCCCAGCGGCGGTTCTGATAGACCGAGAGCGACAGCCCCCGATCAGCGGCCGCGGCGATCTGTCGGTCCGCCTCGGAAACCGTGATGCAGAAGGGCTTCTCGACGACGACGTGCTTGCCGGCCTCGAGCGCGCGCAGCGTCCACTCCGCGTGGCTGTCGGGCGGGGTGCTGACGATGATGAGGTCGACGCCGTCGTCCCGAAGCAGCGCCAGCCCGTCGGCATGGCTGCGAACGTCCGGCGCCAGCTCGCGGGCAGCCGCAACCCGGAGGGGGTTCGGGTCGCAGACCGCGGCGAGCGACAGGCCCTGCGTGAGCTGGATCGCCGCGTTGTGCTCGTGACCGATCGCGCCGTATCCGAGCACACCCACGCGGACCGGCCCACCGTCACGCTGCCCCAGGACCCGGCGCAGCAGGCGGTGCACCAGCCGCTGCCAGGAGGGGTCGTTGTACGTCGAGGCCGTGGACCCGACGGTGAGCACACCCAGCTGCCGGCTCGGCCGCCACGTGGCGACGGCGTGGTCGGCGAAGGCGACGTTGGCGGTGAGCAGGACGGCCACGTCGTCGGCGACCTTGTCCTGCAGCGGCCACGCGTCGCGCACCAGGACGTCGCCGCCCGAGCGGTCCATGACCTGCTCGGCGTCGGGACCCGGCCGCAGCCGTACCTCGTGCAGCGGCGTGAGGTGGCGAGGCACCAGGCCGGCGGCGTCGGTCAGGGCGCTGCTCATGGTCGGCCCGACCAGCAGGACCGGGATACCAATCTGCAGCAGGGCATCCTCGAGGGTGTCCGGCAGACCAGCCGTCCCACAGACAAGAACCGCGTCGGCGCCGGCCAGGCCGTCCTGGACCGCGAGGCCGCTGCGCTGGAGGTAGGAAGCGAGGGCGTCCGCGGACAAGCCTTCGGGGAGGGCGCCGCGGAGCAGGGCGAGGCGGGTCACGGCGGCAACCCTAAACTGGATCAGCGAAGAACGCCTGCCCGGTTGACCCGATACGGCTCAGGCGTGCAAAGGGAAGGCGTCCTTCCAGACCGGCTCGTAGCCGGCGGCGGCAAGCATCGCTGCCACCTCGGCGGGGGTCCGCTCGTCCGACACGCTGAACTGCTCCTGAGCGCGACCAGGGGTCGTGTAGCCGCCCGGCTCGGTCGAGGAGCCGGCGCTCATGGTGGTGACCGCGATGCGCACCAGCCCGTCACGGAGCACCGCCGGCTCTCTCGTCGACAGCACGATCCCGGCGTCCGGAGCGATGAGGCGGAGCGCCGCCAGCGCCTGGACGTACTCCGCGTCGGTGACCGGCACGAGCGGCTGGAAGCCCGACGCCGACGGTTTGATGCGCGGCAGCGAGACGGTGACCTCGGTACGCCAGTAGTGGCGCTGCAGCCACAGCGCGTGGGCCGCGACAGCGACCACATCGGCCCGCCAGCCCGAGGCCAGGCCGAGCAGCGACCCGACGCCAAGACGTCGCACGCCGGCCTCTGCGGCCCGCTCGGTCGAGGCCAGCCGACGGTCGAAGTCGCGCTTCCAGCCGGCGGTGTGCACCTCGGCGTAACGGGACCGGTCGTAGGTCTCCTGGTAGTGCACGACACCTTCGAGGCCAGACTCGACGAGCCGGCCGTAGGTGTCGTCGCTCCAGGTCTGGGTCTCCACCGACAGCGAGGGGACGAGCGGGCGCAGCGCCTCGACGCAGTCGACAAGGTAGTCAGCCGACACCTCGACGCGGTGCTCACCGGACACGAGGAGCAGGTGGCGAAACCCCCTGTCCACCAGGCTCTTCGCCTCCGCGACGACCTCCTCGACGGTCAGCGTCCGGCGGGCGACGTCGAGGCTCTTGGAAAAGCCGCAGTAGGTGCACGAGGACAGACAGGCGTTGGAGACGTAGAGCGGGGCGAACAGCCGAACCGCGCGCCCGAACCGCTGCAGCGTCACCTCCCTTGCCTGCTGCGCGAGCTCCTCGAGCCGCGGTAGGGCGGCCGGGGAGAGCAGCGCGGGCAGGGTGTCCAGCGAGGGCCGGGCCAGCGCCGAGGTGACGTCACCGTCGTCGAAGACGGGGTAGGACGCGGGCAGCTCGGCCAGCACGCCGGCGAACCTGCCTGGAGCAGAGCTCACGACAAGAAGCCAGTCAGGGGCGAGGACGCCAACGCGTCGGTGCGGACCGCGCCGCGACCGGCGAGGAAGCCGAGCCGCCCGGCCTGGGTGGCCAGCGCGAAGGCCCGGGCCATGAGCACCGGGTCCACGGCGACCGCGATTGCGGTGTTGACCAGGACCGCGTCCGCGCCGACCTCCATCGCCTCTGCGGCGTCGGACGGCACGCCCAGGCCGGCATCGACGACGACCGGCACCCCAGCCTGCTCGACGATGACCTCGATGGCGTCCCGGGTGCGCAGGCCCCGATTGCTCCCTATCCAGGCGCCGAGCGGCATGACGGTCGCGCAGCCGGCCTCCTCGAGGTGGCGGCACAGGACAGGGTCAGCCGAGCAGTAGGGCAGCACGGTGAAGCCCTCGGCGACGAGGATCTCGGCGGCTCGCAGGGTCTCGATCGGGTCCGGTGCGAGGGTCCGCGGGTCAGGGGTGACCTCGAGCTTGACCAGATCGGTCCCGGTCGCGGCGCGGCCGAGGCGGGCCAGCCGGACGGCCTCCGTGGCATCGACGGCCCCGCTCGTGTTGGGCAGCAGATGCAGACCAGCTGGGACGAAATCCAGAACGTCGCCCTCGCCGGCGCGCGTCAGGTCGACCCGCCGCAGCGCGACGGTGACGACCTCCGATCCGGACGCCAGCAGCGCATCCCGCATGACCTCGTGCGAGCGGAACTTGCCGGTCCCGACGAGCAGTCGGCTGCAGAGCGTGCGGCTGCCGACCTGCCACAGATCCCCAACGCTTTCCACGGCGACTCCCCACGCGGGCATGACCCCGATCGGGTGGTGCGGGTCGCCGACGTGTGGTCGGCCTCTCAGCCCGCCCACCCCGAAGGGATGCGGGCTCCCCGTGCCTGACCGGCTCATCCTACGGCGTGTCGGTCGGCGGCGTGTCACTGCACCACAACTCCGGGCGTCGTCGCTACGCTCGTCACTTCCGTCACTCTTGTCACACCAGCCCCACGCGGCGTAGCGTGCGAGGCCGCGGTGCACGTCGCCATCCGGGCGTCCAACCAGCCGCCTCCACCTGCTGCCGACGACCGGGACCTTCCTCATGGACCAGCCCCACCCCCGCCAGGGCCTGCGGGTGCTAGCCGCCTCCGTCTGCCTCGCCTTTCTCACGACCGCTGCCGCGTCCGGGACGGTGCTCGTGCGGTCCGGCGACTCGCTCTGGTCGCTCGCCAAGCGCCACCACACGACTGTCGCCGCGATCCAGCAGCTCAACGGCCTCGAGGGCCGATCCACGATCTACATCGGCGCGACGCTGAAGATCCCGGTCCGCGCGGCCCCGGCGACGGCCGCCAGGGTGCTCACCACGCACGTCGTGGTGCTTGGCGACACCCTGACCGGCATCGCCCAGCGCTACGGCACCACGATCGCGGCGATCAAGGCGCAGAACCGGAGCGTCCGCGATGGCGTCGTGCGGCTCGGCCAGCGGCTCGGCGTGCTGGTCACGGTCGCGGGAGAGCCAGAGCCGCGGCCGGCTCAGGTGACGACCAACGCCGGGTACCAGATCTCCGAGACCGTCCAGCGCTCGGCCGCCGCACACCGGGCCACGCTTGCGGCGCGCCAGCTCCCCAGCCGGGCGACCGTGCGGGCGCTGATCGCCAGGACCGCCCGTGAGCAGGGGCTGGACCCGGCACTCGCGCTCGCCGTGGCCTACCAGGAGAGCGGCTTCCAGCAGCGCGTCGTCTCCCCGGTGGACGCGGTCGGCGTCATGCAGGTACTGCCCTCGACCGGCCGCGTCATGGACGGCGTCGCTGGACGCCACCTGGACCTGCTCGAGGCGCAAGACAACGTCCTTGCGGGCGTGCTGCTGCTCAAGAGCCTGTCGATCGCCACCGGAAGCGCAGGCATGACGCTGGCCGGCTACTACCAGGGCCTCGGCTCGGTAGGCCGCCAGGGCCTGCTCCCCCAGACCTACGCCTACATCCGCAACGTGTCCGCTCTGCGGAGTGAGTTCAGCGGCCAGCTCGCGGGACGGTAGACGGTCATCACCGCCCGGCCTACGGCGATCGACGCCGCGCGCCGCCTAGCATCAGGGTCCGTGGACATCGCTTCCGGCACCGGAGTGGGCAGCTCCGCTGACCCCCTGGTCGGCCGGTTGCTCGACGCCCGGTACCGCCTCGACAGCGTCGTGGCGCGCGGCGGCATGGCAACTGTCTACGTCGGCCTCGACGAGCGTCTCGACCGCATCGTCGCCGTCAAGGTGATGCACCGCGCCCTGGCCGACGACCCGGGGTTCGTGGCCAAGTTCACGCAGGAGGCCCGTTCGGCCGCCCGGCTGGCCACACCCGAGGTCGTTTCCGTCTACGACCAGGGCCGCGACGCCGAGACCGGCGCCGCCTACCTCGTCATGGAGTACGTCGAAGGGCGCACCCTGCGCGACCTTCTGCGCGAGCGTGGGGCCTTGCCCCCCTCGCGTGCCCTGGCACTGCTCGAGCCGGTGCTCAAGGCACTGTCCGCGGCACACGCCGCCGGCATCGTGCATCGCGACGTGAAGCCTGAGAACGTCCTGCTCGGCGACGACGGGCGAGTGAAGGTCGCGGACTTCGGCCTAGCCCGGGCGGTGGCCACCAGCGGGTTGACAGCGACCACCGGGCTGCTCATGGGCACCGTGGCCTACCTTGCCCCCGAGCAGGTCGAGACCGGTGTCGCCACTCCGCGGAGTGACGTCTATGCGGCCGGCGTCATGCTCTGGGAGGCACTGACCGGCACGCCTCCCTACTCCGGCGAGACGCAGGTCGCGGTTGCGCTCAGTCACGTCAATAACGACGTTCCGGCCCCCTCGACCGTCGTCAGCGGCATCCCCGCCGGGCTCGACCAGCTGGTGCAGCGCGCCACCCGACGCGACCCGGCCGGCCGGCCGGCTGACGCGGGCGCGTTCCTCGCCGAGCTCAGGGCAGTGCGCGCCGACCTACCCGACAATGACGAGTCGCCGGTTGTCCGCCGGTCGGGCGAGCACCGCACCATGGTCGTTCCCGTTATCCCCCCGACGGCCACCGGCCCGAAGGGGACGACCGCTGCCGCCACCCAGGTCCAGGTGGCTGGAGCGCGCCGCCCTCATCGCCGGGGCCGCATCGCCGCCCTCGTCGTCCTGGTGCTCGCCCTCGCGGTCGGGCTCGGCGGCTGGTACCTCGGCTCGGGCCGCTACACCGACACCCCTTCGGTTCTCGGCCTGTCCAAGGCGGCCGCGGTCCAGCGGCTCCAAGGAGTCGGCCTCACGGCCAAGGAGGGCCCGGCCGTCTTCGACGACCGAGTGGCCAACGGCCTGGTGCTGCGTCAGGACCCGTCGGTCAACGGCCGCATCCGCAAGGGTGGCAGCGTCACGATCGTCCTGTCGAAGGGCGTCGACCTGCGCGCCGTCCCCAAGCTCCAAGGGCTGTCCCGCCAGGGCGCCCTGGACGCGCTGTCGACCGCCGGCCTCGCGGCCGGCCAGGTCACGGAGGTCTTCTCCAGCGCTGTCCCCGGCGGCCAGGTGATCAGCAGCGACCCGGCCACCAGCACCAGGCTGCGCCCCCGCGCCACCGTGTCCTTCGTGCTGTCCAAGGGCGTCGAGCTGCTGCCGGTGCCGGACGTGCAGAACAAGACGCAGGCCGAGGCGGGCAAGACGTTGCAGGACGCCGGTTTTCGCACCACGGTCACCATGGTCTTCAGCGACACCGTCCCCGCGGGGGTCGTCACCGACCAGTCTCCGTCCCAGGGCACGGCCCCGCGCGGCTCCGTCGTCGCTCTGGTGGTGAGCAAGGGGCCCGACCTCGTCACCGTCCCCAAGCTCAGCGGTCTCACCACCGACGAGGCGAAGGCGCAGCTCGCCGCCCTCGGCTTGAACAGCAAGGTCCGGTCGATCCCTGGCCCCGGCATCGTCCGCGATCAGGACCCGAGCCCGGGCTCCAAGGTCCGCAAGGGCAGCACCGTCACGCTCTTCGTCTTCTAGACCCAAGCGCCCCAGAGCCCCGTGCATCTGGGACAGTTTCCGGCGTGCCTCCTCGCAAGCCCTCCCCCGTGGGCTCCCACGTGCCGGTCGCGGGGGGGCTCCTGACGGGGCTGGCCTACGCGCGCGAGGTGGGCGCCCAGTCGGTCCAGGTCTTCGTCTCCAACCCCCGTGGCTGGGCCCTCAGCGCGGGTGACCCAGAACAGGACGCGGCGTTCAAGGAGCAGGCCGCGCGCGCCTCGGTCCCCGTCTTCGTGCATGCGCCCTACCTCGTCAACTTCGGCTCACCCACCGAGGCGACGCTGCGCAAGTCCGTCGACGCGGTCGCACACTCGTTGCGGCGCGGCGCCGCGATCGGTGCCCGTGGGGTGGTCGTCCACGCAGGCAGTGCAGTGGCGGGGGGCAACCGCGACGACGCCATGGCCCAGTTGCGCAGCCATCTATTGCCTGTCCTGGAGGCCGCCGACCCCGCCGGTCCCCGCCTGCTGATCGAGCCGACCGCTGGAGGCGGTCAGGCGCTGGCTGCCACGGTGCAGGACCTCGGCCGGTGGTTCGCCCAGCTCGACGCGCACCCGTTGCTGGGCGTCTGCCTGGACACCTGCCATGCCTTCGCCGCCGGGCACGACCTCGCTTCCCCTGGCGGGACCAAGAAAGTGCTCGACGCGCTCGTCCGGACCGTCGGTCGAGGTCGGCTCGGTCTGGTACATGCCAACGACAGCAAGGACCCGCTCGGCTCGGGGCGCGACCGCCATGAGTCGATCGGCCAGGGCATGATCGGCAAGAAC
>JANLPD010000587.1:0-1919 GCA_031367045.1 Frankiales bacterium
ATCGCCGACTTTGCCAAACTGCTCAACGGCCCCGGCGGCCCCGCGGTTCAGACGGCCACCGCAGGCTGGGCCGCCGCGTTCCTGTCCGGTATCGCGATGTACTTCCAGACAGCGGCCACCCGCGAAACCGACCGGCGCATAGTGATCGCTGGTCTTGCGCCCCACCGCCTGGTCGCAGCCCGGTTGCTGACCGGCATCGCCCTCGCGATCCTCGCCAGTGCAGCCGCCGTTGCCTCCCTCGCGGCACGCACCGGCATTGACCAGCCGGCCCGAGCCGTCATCGGCACCCTGATGTTCGCCACCATCTACGTCGGGATCGGTGCTGCCGTCGGCTCGATCGTCAGCAACCCGGTCAACGGCACGGTGATCGTGCTGTTCATCTGGATCTTCGACGTCTTCTTCGGGCCGGCCATGGGCGCTGCCGACCGGATCGCCACCCGCGGGCTGCCCACCCACTTCGTGACCCTGTGGATGGTTGACCTCCCCTCCGGCCACGGCGGTCGACTCGGCGACCTGGGTGTGGCCTTGACCTGGACGGCAGCGGCGATCGGCGCAGCCTGGCTCCTCGCCGCACGTCGCACCCGCGTCAAGCACCCTCGCCGGCGCGTGCTGGCCCCAGGTCGCCTCACTGCCCAGCTCGCCGCGGCAGCCCGTGCCGCTTGGCGCGACTCGCGCCGCAATCACGTGCAGTGGGTGCTGTTTGCGGTCGTTCCGGTGGTCTTCATCCTCGCCGCTGCGGCGGTGACGCCGAACAAGCCGATCACCGTGATACTCCGGGAGCACGGTCGCCGCCTGGCCAGGAGCTTCCCGATGCCGGCCGTGCACGGCGCGACCATGGCTCCGATCGCGATCGCCTCGCTCGCCGCTCTCGTGGGCATGTTCGTCCTGCTGGACAGCCGCGACGGGGATCGCCGAGCAGCCTTGGCCGGACTCCGTACTGGAGCGCTCTTCAGCGCCCGACTCGGCGTACTTGCTGGCATCGGCCTCGCCGCCACCGCCGTGTCACTCGGTACCACCGCGCTGGTGTTCAAACCCGTCAACTGGCCCCTCTACGCCGCCGCAAACCTGCTGCTCGCCTTCACCTACGGCCTCATCGGAGCCCTACTCGCCCCCATCTTCGGCCGCGTCGGCGGGGTCTTCATCGCCTTCCTCCTACCCTTCCTCGACCTCGGCATCACGCAGAGCCCCATGCTGCATCGCTCACCGACCACCCTGTCCACCCTGCTGCCTGGCTACGGCGGATCCCGGGTCCTGCTGGACGGCGCTCTCACCCGAGGGTTCGACGAAACCGTGCCCCTGCTGATCGGTCTAGCATGGCTCGCGGCGCTGGCCTGCGTCGTTGCGCTGACCTACCGGCACGCCACAACGCCGGCTCGACCACCGCATCCCGGTACACCCGCCGTTCGCCGGCACGACGCCGCCCACGCGGCCCACGGTGGACCCGGGAGAAGTCTTCGCATCTCCCGCACCACCCGTCGACGGGCCGCGGCGGGGCCGAATCTTTGTGGCGTTGTCCAGCCCGATGGCGCTGCCTCGGGCATCCCCAAGGACAGAAGAGCCGATGGGTCAGTCGAGGCCCTGATGTGAAGCCCCAGCTCATCGACCCGACAGTCTGCATGGCCGGCTCGAGCTTCGTTGCCGTGAATGCTCTGACTCTCAAGCGACTGAGACTGGCCAGGCCCACCCGGAGCCACCACGTCCGACAACGGCCCGCCCGACGGTTATCGCGAGCGCGGCCGCTCGACCCTCGACAAGCCCTCGTGATGCCAACCCCTCGTCTGGAGCCCTCATGACTTTGCTCGCGCGGATCGCACCCGACCCTGCCGGAAACCGACCCACCGTCGTTTTTACGCGGCCGGAGGAAGCACAGCGTCGTGTGGTTGCTTAATGGCGGGGCTCGAACGTCCAGTTTGTTGGCC
>JANLPD010000606.1:0-1656 GCA_031367045.1 Frankiales bacterium
GTCAAGCACACGACCCGCACCGTCAAGGCAATCGTGGCGCAGGTCCACGACCGCCTCGACGTAACCACCCAGCTGCACGAGCCAGCCACGTCCCTGGCGCTCAACGACATCGGCCGGATCACCCTGCGGACCGCCCAGCCGCTCGCGGTGGACCAGTACGCGACGGACCGGCGTACCGGCGCCTTCATCACCATCGACGAGGCAACGGGCACCACGACGGGCGCCGGCATGGTCGGCAGCCCGCTCGAGACCAATGGCTCTTGAGTTGACCCACGCGCACTCGCTGCGGCGGCACAATGGTGCATGCGCATCTCGGCCAGGGCGGACTACGCCGTGCGCGCGGCTGTCGAGCTCGCCTCTGTCGGGACCGCCGGCTGGACCAAGGCGGAGCGCGTCGCGGACGCACAGGGGATCCCGCTTCCCTTTCTGCTGAACATCCTCAAGAGCCTGCGCGAGGACGGCCTGGTAGAGGCCAAGCGCGGGATCGACGGTGGCTACCGGCTGGCCCTGCCGGCCACGGAGGTCTCCGTAGCCGCCGTCGTCCGCGCTGTGGACGGACCGCTGGCGAGCGTGGCGGGAGCGCTCGTCGAGGACCGGGAGTACAGCGGGAGCGCTGTTGGCCTGCGCGACACCTGGGTGGCGCTGCGCAACAGCATCCGGTCTGTTCTTGAGGTCGTGATGCTCGCCGATCTGGTCTCGGGTGACCTGCCGGCGTCGGTGACCGAGCTGCTCTGCGGCGACGACGCGTTCACGACCCGGCCCGAGGTACGTGAGCGGTTCGAGCGACGCGGGCACCGCGCTGCACCGGCGCCACGTCCTTGAACCTGTCGTGACGCAGGCCACACCAGACGGGCGCACGAAACGCCCGTAGTTGCACATCGGGAAGTTGACAATCCTGGTGCACAAAGGCAGGCTTTGCAGTGTGATCCCGCAGTGCGCCACCTGGTCCCCGATGTGGGCCTCCCGCCGTGGACACCACTTCGACGAGGTCTGTCGCTGCCGCTGATTGCGGCCCCGGTCTGACCCGCGCACGTTCGCGCGCCGCAGACCAACCTCGACCCGACCGTCCTCGTGCCCGCGCTGCTCAGCGACCGGGCCCGGTGCGCCACCCGCCTGCGGGCAGCGTGCACCGGCGTCGTGAAAGGCTTCCCGTGAAGACCATCCGCACCGTCACTGCCGGGATCGCGGTGTCCGTCCTCGCACTGACCGCGGCGTGCGGCAGCAGCGCTGCCAAGACCGTCAGCAGCCAACCGGGCAAGGCGTCCAACGCGACGGCGTCTGAGTTGCGCCTGGGCTACGTAGCCAACGTCACCCACGCCACTGCCGTCTACGGCATCGCGACCGGCGGTTTCCAGCGGGCCCTCGGCGCCACCAAGCTCAAGGCGTCGGTCTTTTCGGCCGGACCGGCCGCCATCGAGGCGCTGCGCGGCGGCGGTCTAGATGCCGCTTTCCTCGGTCCCAACCCGGCGGTCAACGGCTTCGCGCAGACCAAGGGCAAGCTGCTGCGCATCGTTGCCGGTACGACCAGTGGCGGCGCCGCCCTCGTGACGAGGCCGTCGATCACCTCGGTCGAGCAGCTGGCTGGCAAGAAGATCGCGACCCCGCAGCTGGGCAACACGCAGGACGTCGCGGCCAAGTCGTTCTTCAAGAGAAACA
>JANLPD010000070.1:0-4518 GCA_031367045.1 Frankiales bacterium
GCCCCGTCTAGAACAGCTCGCCACGAGGGCGTCAGTGGTCCGACCGACCGAACGGTAGTGGCACGCGGACCTGTGGGCGCCGAGACAGCTCGCCTTTCGACCCGGGTGGCGAGCCGCATCGTCGGAGACGCCTTACGGGGGGCATCGAAGCTGAGGACCTTCGACCCTAGGCAGCATTGGACGCACCGGGGTCACCATGTTGGTGTTGACGACTACGTGGGCACGACCGCTGCCCCAGGAGGTGTGTTGATCAGGCTGCGCCTGCCGACCGCGCTGCGGCTCGCCGGCCCGGCAGTGACGGGCGTGCCGCTTTCGGACGGGGAGGCCATGACGTGCTGACGAGGACTCATCCGGCCCGACGGCCGCTTCGGCTCGCCGCCGTCTGGCTGGTCTGTGTGACGGTGCTGGGTGTGGGGCTGCTGACGGTCCGGCTCGGCTACTCACCGCTGGACGACCCGGACCAGGCCCATCAAAGACCTGGGTTCGCTGATGCCAACAAGCCCCGCTCCGTGGCACCTGACCTGGCTGGCCTGGGAGGCGCGGGCAGCCGGGGGGTTGTGTTCTTCACCCGGCCTGAGCGGCTGGCGAGGCTGATCGACGCCCATGGCGCCGGGGAAGGACTCCAGCTGTTGCGCACGGCCCACGTCGTGGTCGTACAACCGGTCAAGAGTCCGGGCGCGGCGCCCGCCGGCGTGTCGCTTCTTGCCGATCCGACCGGCTCGGTGAGCCGCGCGCTGTTCATGCGGGCTCCCCGCGACCGGGGCTATCCCGTCGGCTACGCCGTCGTGGGTCCGGACGGCACGGTCCGCTACCGCACCGAGGACCCAGGTCAAGACCTTCGGCTGTCCGAGGTGCTCACCGCCGTGAAGGACACATGAGCACCGACGTCATGCGTCGCGACGGGGCGGCGGGCCACGCGGTGACGGCAGCCGCCGGGATCGCGGTCCCGGTCGCGGTAGAGGTGTGGTTCCTGGGAAAGTACGCCGCAGAGGCTGCGAGCTGGCACTGGTATGTGCACTTTTTCGCTGGGGCGACGCTCGCCCTGGTCCTGATGACCCGGTGGTCGTGGCGTCGCCGCCGTGCTGTGCCGTTCCCGCTGGTCTGGGTCCTGCTGGCGCACTTCTACGCCGCGGCGCCCGACCTGGTCATTTCGGAGAACGTTCCACACAAGCCGTGGCAGGAGGTGTTCGTCGGACATCTTGCCAGTCACTACCTGCCGGGACGGGGCGTGAGCTGGCTGGTCGTGTTCGCGGTCGCCCTCGGCGGCTACCTCTTCACCCTCGACCGGCGCACGGCCACGCCGCCGACACGGCACCGACAGGCCGATCACCGACGCGGGACCGAGGCGCTCACCAGGAAGAGCACGCTGTGACCGCCTACGGACTATCTGGACCCACCGGCAGCTTCGCGTTCGGGCGAGCGGCCTACGGCGTCGGTTTTACGGCCACCGTCGTATCGCTCGCCGTTGGAGCGTCCGCCTTGCCCGGGTGAAGCGCGGCGTCGCCGTCGCGCGCCGGTACTGGGCGCAGCCACACGGGCCGTCCGGTGGTCTGCTGTACGTCGCGCTGGGCGACTCTGCAGCGCAGGGCGTCGGCGCGAGCCGACCCGACCGGGGCTACGTCGGGCTGCTTGCGGAACGCCTCGCCTGCACCACCGGCCGGCCTGTGCAGGTCGTCAATCTGAGCAGGTCCGGGGCCGCCATCGACGACCTGCTCCGCGAGCAGCTCCCGCTCCTACAAGCGTTGCAGCCCGACCTGGTCACCGTCGCCATCGGAGGTAACGACATGTTCCGGGCCGATCCCAGCGCGTTCGACGCCTGCGCCGCCCGGCTGATCACCGCCCTGCCCCCCCAGACGGTGATCGCGGACGTGCCTTACTTCATGCACGGCCGCTGGGAACGCGACGCGCGACGCGCAGCCATCTCCGTCGCGCGCCTCGCGTCGGCACGCGGGCTGACGGTCGTCCCGCTCCACAACGCGCTCCGCCGTGAGGGCTGGGCGGCGATGGCGTCAGAGTTCTCCGCTGACTGGTTCCACCCAAACGACCGCGGCTACCGGGTCTGGGCCGATGCGTTCTGGCTTGCCATCCTGGCATCCGAACCGATGAAGCAGCTGTCCCGCGGGCCGGACGCCGGGCAGGCCGCGCCAGGCAGGGGACTTTCGGCCCTGACCGAGCCGACCATCCGGTCGTAGCGTCAGACCTGAGCCCGAAACGACTGGTTGGCTCACCAACCGGCAGCGGGCCCCAGAACCACAGGAACCCAGGAAGACGGCCAAGATGAACCACAACAAGCATTCGTATCTGATGATCGGCCTGCTCGCTGTAGGGGCCGTCCTGTTCTTCTCCGGCAGCATCGGCGGCGGTTTCCTGTTCCTGCTCTGGCCGCTGGCCTGCGTGGGCATGATGTTCTGGATGATGCGCGGGATGGGTGGCATGGGCGGTATGCAACACGGGACCGACCACACCCACGACGACGGCGTCACGCACTCACACGACGACGCCCCTACCCACTCGCATAAGTAGAGCCGGGCAAGAAGTGACAAGCCCGGCCCGCGGTGCACCCCGAACGCCCCGGGCCGCGTCCCGGGTCAGCGCGAACTTCCGTCGCAGTGGGGTGCATCACCATGATCAGCGCTGTCAACACCCGGCAGAAGTCGACCCGACCGAATTCGTCGCTACCACCATCATTGCGTGCATCCTGAGTTCACCGTTCACGGCGGTATCGCGCGTCGGCCGCTCGCAGTTGACACATCGCTGTCAACCGGTACCTCTCTTGAAGAGGCGCCATCCGACGGGTCAGCCCGCTGCCCGGGCGGACTCGATCGTCACGCAGCATATGCCGGGAGTGGGTGTGAGTCGCGCGTGCAGGTCGCCTGGCCCAAGGCCTTCAAGCAGCCCTTCCATGAGGTCCAGGTTCATCCCGCAGACCAGTTCGGTGTGGTTCTGGGCCAGGCTGTGGAACGGGCAGTTGGCGAGGGTGATGGTCTTGCCGGCGGCTCGCGGTTCGTAGCCGTGGTCGGTCAGGACGTCGCTGACGGCCCTGAAGGTTCCGGCCTGGCTCGGCCGAACTCCGGCCTTGGCCCGCACCTCCTGTCCGAGTACGCGGCCAGCTTCTTTGGCGGCAGCAGCAAGGGCCTCGCTGATGGGGGCGGCGGTCTGCTCCGCCGTGGCGATGGCCGTCGCCATCACCCTTCCGGCCAAATCGTAGCGGCGCTCGGGCAGGCTCACCTCGATCTCTCGTGAGGTTCGCTGGTAGAGCTTCGCCGGGCGGCCGGCTCCCGGTCCGCGCCGCCCTGGTGGCCGGCTGTACTCGACATCGAGCAGCCCCTCTTCCTCGAGCTTGTCGAGGTTGAACTTCGCCACGTGGTGCGCGACGCCGACCGCCACCGCAGCCTGCTCCCGGCCGACCGGTTTGGGCTGGCCCACGACGTAGAGGTAGAGCGCCCGCCGCACCGGCTCGGCGAGAGCGGCGATGCTCGACACGCGGCGGTCGAAGTCCTGGTTGCTCACGGCCACGCTCCTGTGCTGCCTCGGAAAGTCTAACGGATATAAGGCTTGACGATAGAAACCATCAAGTCTAACGTCCACAGTAATATCCGCTAGAGAGAAGGGCAACCCCATGAGTACCACCACCACACCGCCTCAGGTGATCCCGACCAGATCTGTGTCCGCGAGGGAGCGGATCAAGAGCGATCCCACGTTCCAGGCATTCTGGCTGCTCCGCATCGGGTTCACCGTCGCGCCGATCCTGTTCGGGATCGACAAGTTCGCCCACGTACTGACCAACTGGGACAACTACCTCGCCCCGTGGGTCAACGACATCGTCCCGGGGACCGCCCACCAGGCCATGTACGCTGTCGGGGCCATCGAGATCGTGGCCGGGCTGGCCGTGCTCCTCAAGCCGCGCTTCGGCGGCTACCTGGTGGCCGCTTGGCTGCTGGGCATCATCGTCAACCTGGTCAGCATCGGTGGCTACGGCGACGTCGCGCTGCGCGACTTCGGGCTGCTCCTGGCCGCCCTGACCCTCGCCCGGCTGGCCACCGCCTTCCCCACCGACCACCGGCCCACCGACCACCGGCCCACCCGGTCGCTGAGCGACGGCCGACCAAGCGGAGCCCAGCGATGACCACCGCGTTCGTCCTGTCAGGGGGCGGCAGCCTCGGCGCCGTGCAGGTCGGGATGCTGCAAGCCCTGGCCGCTCGCGGCGAGAGTCCCGAGCTGCTCGTCGGAACCTCGGCTGGTGCCATCAACGCCACCTACATGGCCGGAATGGCACCAGCGCAGATTCCCTCGCCACCCTCGCCGAGTCCTGGGCCCGACTCCGGCGCCGCGACGTCTTCCCGATCAGGCCCGCTCGACACCTGCTGGCGCCCGCGAATCGATGTTTTCCTCCGACGGGCTACGCCGCCTTATTAGCAACCATCTGCCCTACCGGCACCTCCAAGACGCGCCGATCCCGGTCCACGTCGTCGCCACCAACCTGCTCTCCGGGGAGGAGGTCCTGCTGTCCACTGGCGA
>JANLPD010000079.1:0-8824 GCA_031367045.1 Frankiales bacterium
ACCACGGCTGGTGTCACCACGCTGTTCGTCGGCGCTACCCCGCTGGCCCGCCAGGCGGGTGGCGCGCAGGACCTGCTGCACGGTATCTGGGCGGGGAGCGGCTACCTCGCCATGGCGCTCACCCCGTTGCTCGCCACCAGCCCACTGCGCCGTGACCGGCGTCTTCGCGCCGCCGCCCTGTCGGCAACCGTGGGAGCAGTGTCGGCCGCCTCATTGATCGCCTCCGCGACCCTGGAGCACAAGGGCCTCTACCAGCGGCTCGGCCTCGGCGTCGTCGACCTGTGGTTCGTCGGTGTGGCCACCTCCGCGCTGACCGGTCGCTCGACCCGCCCCTGACGCGGCTCGTCAGGCCTCGTCGAGGTCGGTCTCGGCGTCGTGGGCGAGCCCTCGCAGCGCGAGCTCGCGGGCGTGCCGCGAGCCCCAGTCACCGTCGCGCCAGGCCAGGGCTCTCGCCCTGCCGGCGGCTCCGACGACATGGTCGATCCGGCCAACGCGGGCCCAGTCGACGTCCACCGCCTCGCCACCGGCGTCCAGGACCTGCAACAGGTCGTGCTCGACGACGTCCCCGTTGTCGTCGGGTCCCGACAGGTCGGCATCGGGAACCACCTCTGAGGCAAGCGCGAGGTCCAGTACCTCCGCGAGAGCCGCGGCGAGGTGAAGTGGCACCGGCACAACGGCGTACGGCGTGACGCGCGCCAGCAAGTCGGGCCGGTCGACGACGACGGCGTCGTCCGCGAGCACCACCTCGAGCCGGCCGTCAACGACAGCGCGCACCGACGCCGGCGGCTCGACCTCGGGGTCGGCAACGGCCAGGCGCGCATGGATGGTGCGCACCTGCTCGCGGGTGAGCACCCGGGTGGGGTCCGCGAGCCGCTCGATCAGTCCGGCGACGTCGTCGGCAAGAACCTCCGCCAGGGCGGCGCGGACACCGACGGCGAGGCCGGCGGGGGCTTCGTCGTACAAGCCCTCAAGCAGTGGGTCGGACCCGGGCAGCCGTAGATCGCGTGGGCGCTGGCCGGCCGCGACGGGGTGGGCAGCGAGCCACCAGCGGACGTAGGGCAGCCGCAGCAGATCCTGCGACGCAAGCAGCGCGAGCGCACCCGGCCAGTCCACGACGAGATCGAGATCGCGTACGACGGCGTCGGCCTCCTCGCCCGGAGCGAGACTCTCCAGCCATGGGTCGAGGCCGTCGACGTCCTCCGCGTCCTCGACCGGCACGACTGCGAAGCCGCGGAGCACACCCACCGCGGCGAGGACGTCGTCGTGGGCTACTCCCTGCTGCACGACGCCAAAGCCGGCCTCGAGGTCGACCACCCGGGCGAGCGGTCCACCCGGCAGGAGCAGCTCGCCGGCAGGGACCCAGTCACCGTCGCTGTCGGGAAGCGGCAGGGCCGAAAGCCAGGCCAACTCACCGGGCTGGATGCCGGCCTCGCCGACGAGGGCCAGCACGGCGTCCACGATCGGCTGCGGATCGTCCTCCTCGATCGCCGCCTCAACGGCCGCACGCACCCGGGGATCCTCAAGCAGCGCCCGCGGCTCGGGCTCGACAGCGCCGAGCCGGACGAGCAGCGGATGGGCGGCGTCCGGGTGGACCGTGCGCAAGCCGAGCGCCGTCAGGTTGGCGCCGAGCAGCAACCCGACGGGGGACGGGGCGAGCCGCCCGTCCGCCAGCGGAACCGGCAAGGAGCCGAGCTGGTCGCGATCGGGTGGGAGCAGGTCGTAGAGAGCCCGCCACCACGAGGGCTCGCGCTCCATCCCCGCAAGCACCTCGGTCAGCCCGGCGAGGTCCAGCCGCCGGACGTCGAGCGCGCGCAGCGGCGCCGACCACCGGTGCGCCGACCAGCCCGCCGGCAGCAGGCCGGGCAGGACATCGACCAGGTGGGTGACGAGCGGGCCCGAGGCGCCGTCGAGGACGACCGCGTCACGGGGACGTCGGCCCGCAGCGAGGAACGGCGCGTCCCGCAGCGCGGCCATGACGCAGGCCCCGAGGGCAGCGTCCACCTCTCCCTTGGCAAACGGACCGGGCACGAACAACAGCCGGGCCGGCGAGTCCGCGAGCCGCGGCAAAAGGCCGACGAGGACGTCAGCGGCGCGGGCCAGGACCTCGTCGCGAAGCGCCCCCTCCTGCACCCGGCGACGGTCCGGTCCCAGCGGCAGCGACGCAGCGAGGACAGCGGGGAACGACAGCGGGTCGTCTGTCGGGGTCGGGGCGCGCACGACGCCGTCCTCGACGCCGATGGGCTCGCCGTCCTCGTCTACGGGCACCGCCCAGACGACCTCCCAGCGGTCGGCAGCGCGCTCCTCGACCGGACGTTCAGCGAGCAGCGCGGGATCCAGATCGCCCGAGCCACGGGCGATTCGCCACCGGCGGCCGTCGAGCAGCACGTCGTCGCCGTCGTGGGTGGCCGCGATCCGGCGGCCGTCGAGGTCCACCTGCTCCAGCCCTGGCAGCACGAGCAGCAGGACCGGGTCGAGGTCGTCCAGCATCGCCTGCACGAGCGGGTACGCCGAGGGCCGCACCATCACCCTGACCGCGGTGTCGAAGCCCTCCGGAACAACCTCGTCACAGGGGAACGGCAACCGCAGCAGCGGCACCCGGTCCTCGCGGGCCGCCAGCTCAGCGGCCAGGGACGGGAGGGCCCGGACGGCCTCGAGCGTCGCGGCTCGGGAGAAGCGCACCGACCCGGACGTGGACGCGACGACGACCTCATCGGCGACCGCAGCGACCGCAGCGAAGCCGACGCCGAAACGGCCTACGGTGCGCCCCGACCGCTTGGACGAGGCGCGCAGGGTGGACAGGGCAGTGAGCCCGGCCGCGGTGAGCGGGAGCCCGGTGTTAGCCGCCTCGAGGACACCATCCGCGAAGCGGAGGCGCAGCGTGCCGGGCCCGACGTCGGAGGCGTTCTGGGCCAACTCGACGACCAGGCGGTCGCGATAGCCGCCGAGGGCGAGGTCGTCCTCGGCGTTGGCGTCCTCGCGGAAGCGCGCAGGCGAGGCCGCCCACGCGTCGAGCACGGCGGTCCGCAGCGCTGCTGCGGTCTCCCTCAGCCCGCTCACGAGGTGCGCCTCAGCTGTGGCCGAGCGGCTCGGCCGGGTCGGTCTCCGAGACGGTGCCGGGGGCGTGGCCGTGCGCGGCCAGCCCCTCGGGCGTCCCAGCGTCAGTCCCAGTGCCCGCGACGACCTCGAACTCCTCGTGCTCCACGACCAGCGCGCCCGTAGCGGCGTGGGGCGCCTCGACGACCACCTCGCTGTGAGCTCCGCAGCCGTGCTCACGGGCGACGACCTTGCCGTCGTCGGGCGCGAAACCGTTGGCGCAGACCCCGAAGACCTGGCGGAGCGAGCCGGACAGCGGGACGTAGAAGCCGCATCCGGAGCACTGGCCGGGCGCCGAGCGGGCGATCGGGGCATCCGGGCCGGCGGCCCCGTCGTACCAGCGCTCGGCCGTCTCTAGCCGGCCGTCGAGGGACAGCACCCGCGGGCGCCCGGTCAGGCCCAGCTCGCGGTCGAGGGCGAACAGCAACTCCTCGGACTCGTCGTCGGCGAACGACGGCACGAGCCGCGGGTCGTCCTTGGCGGGGGGGAGCAGGTCGCCGGGCGAGAGGTCGCTGGGCTCCAGCCGCTCGCTCCACGGCACCCAGGCGGGCGCGACGAGCGCACCTCCGCCGGGCAGCAGGACGACCTCGTCGACGGTGACCACGTCGGACTGCTCCGCGCGGGCGATGGTGACGGCCCAGCGCCAGCCGGTGTAGCCGGGCAGCGTCGTCGCGAACGAATGGGTAGCGGCGAAGCCCTCTACCACCGGCTCGGACTCCACGCCGAGGTGGTCGCCGAGGCTGCCCTCGGCCTCCTCGAGAGCAGCAGCACGGGCCACCTCGACGGCCGCGCCGAGGACCGCGTCCAGGACCGGGGCCTCAGTGATCTCGGCCGCGCCCACCGCGGGCAGCTCCTCGGCGGGAACGTCCTTCAGGGCGGGCACAGGCGTCTCCTCGGCAATGAGCAGGTCGACAGACGGGGCAGTCGGGTGTCCAGTGTCAGGCACGATCCCCCCGATGCCGCCGGTCACGGCAGCGGCCGGCTCAATTTTCTCATCGCGCGGTCCAGCGAGGGCCCCGGATACTTTCTTCCCGACATCCCGCAACCTACGTCGCACTCCTGGCACGCCACCACCCTGCCAGACCGCGCGCCACACGCCTCCGGAGCACCGCATGACCGCCGCCCGCCTGCCCGCCGCACCGATTGCCGACGCGGCGGTCAACCGCGATCCGGAGCGCAGGTGAGGGTGCTGGTCGTCGTCGCCTCGCCGCCCGAGCGTGACGCGGTCCTGCGTCTGCTGCCAGGAGTCACCCCGGTCCGGGTGGGTCCCTACGCCGGGCATACCACCGCAGGCGTAACCGTCGTTGCCAGCGGCATCGGCCCAGCCGGTGCAGCGGCGGTCACCGCTGCTGCCCTCGCCCATGGGGCGTACGACGCGGTCGTCAACCTCGGGATCTGCGGCGGCTTCGCCGGAGCGGCCTCGATCGGTGACGTGGTCGTGGCGACCGACATCGTCGCTGCTGACCTTGGCGTCGAGTCGCCGGACGGCTGGCTCGGCCTCGCCATCCTTGGCTGGGCAGAGGAGGCGCTCCCAGTTCAGCCGCACCTGGTCCAGTGGGCCGCGGACCTGCTGCGTGCCGCCGATCTGCCCGTCGTCACCGGTCCGCTGCTGACCCTCTCGTCCATGACCGGCACCGACGCACGCGCTGCGGTCCTCGCGGAGCGCCACGGGGCGGTCGCAGAGGCGATGGAGGGACGGGGCGCCGCGGAGGCGGCAGCGCCGTACGCCCTGCCGTTCTTGGAGATCCGGACGGTGAGCAACGCGGTGGGCCGGCGGGACAAGAGCGCGTGGCGGATCCCGCAGGCGCTCGACGTCCTCTCAGTCGTGGCGGCGACCCTCCTGGAAGAGGGACAGTCGTGGCCCTTTCCCTAGGCATATCCCCCTGTCCCAACGACACTTTCACGTTCTCGGCGCTCATCCACGGGCAGGTCGAGGGGCCGGCGGTGCAGGTGACCTTCGCCGACATCGACGTCTGCAACTCCCTCGCCGTCGCCCGCGCGCTCGACGTCGTGAAGGTGTCCTACGCCGCTTTGCCGGAGCTGCTGGAGGACTACGCCCTGCTGCCGACCGGCGGTGCACTGGGCCGTGGCTGCGGGCCTCTTGTCCTCGTCCGGGACGCGCGGCAGAACCTTCGCGAGGCGCGGATCGCGGTACCCGGAGAGCGCACCACCGCCTACCTGCTGCTGCGGCTGTGGGGCGCCGGGCTCGGCTTCGCTGTCGAAGTGCTGCCGTTCGAGCAGATCATGCCGGCAGTGGCCGCGGGCAGGGTCGACGCCGGGGTGGTCATCCACGAGTCGCGGTTCACGTTCCCGTCGTACGGCCTGACCTGCCTGCAGGACCTCGGCGCCTGGTGGGAGAGCGACACCGGGCTGCCGATCCCGCTCGGCGCGATCGTGGCCCGGCGCTCGCTGGACCTGGCCGCCCTGACGGCCGGCATCCGGGCCTCCGTGGACCACGCCTGGGCCGACCCGTCGGCGAGCGCGGCGTTCGTGGCCACACACAGTCAGGAGATGGACCCTGCGGTCTGCCAGGCCCACATCGACCTCTATGTCAACACGTTCACCAGGGTGCTCGGCGAAGAGGGGCTCGCCGCCGTGGAAGCGCTGCTCATGCGGGCCGCCGCCGAGGGGCTCGTCGCCCCGGTGGACCCAGCGCGCCTCCGGTCCTAGCCGCTCAGGTGTGTCCGCCGTTCCCAGCGGAGCGGGTGCCCACACCCGTCGGGCCCGCTCGACAGAGCGAGCTCAGCCCTCGAGCTCGGTGGCGATGGCCCGCATGATCGTGGCGACGCGCTTGCCGGTGTCGCGGTCCGGGTGCTTGCCGCGACGCAGGCTGGGCTGCACGCGGACCTCGAGAAGCTTGATCATGTCCTCGACCATGGCCTGCAGGTCCTCGGCCGGACGGCGGGTGCCGGTCAGCGTCGGCGGGCTCTCCAGGATCGTCAGCGACAGTGCCTGCTCGCCCTTCTTGCCGGCCGCAACGCCGAACTCCACCCGGGAACCGGCCGTCAACTCCTCGACGCCGTCGGGCAGGGCCGTCTTGGGTACGAAGACGTCGCCACCGTCGTCACGGGACACGAAACCGAAGCCCTTGTCCTTGTCGTAGAACTTCACCTTGCCGGTTGGCACCGCAGACCTCGTCAGCTCGCAGGGACGTGCTCCGTCGAGCGTAGGCGCTTCGCCCTCGTTCTCGCTGTCGGCGTCCGGTCCGGTCATGCTCCAGCGGGCGCTGGCCCCTCGTTCATCGAGCCGGAGCGGAACGCGCGCACGGTCACCTCGCCGAAGCCGCCGGCGAGCACGACCTGCGCCGCCGCGTCGTCCCACCGCCCGAGCGCCTCCGGGTCGAGCTCCACTCGCGCCGCGCCCTCGCCTAGGTCACGCACCCGCACGTCGCGCACTTCGCCGAGGTGGTGGCGCAGCGCCGTCTCGGCCCGATCGACCCGAGCCAGCCCACCGGTAGTCACCTCGATGCCATACGCGATCCGGCTGGCCAGGCAGGCCAGCGCCGGCTTGTCGGCCGTCACCAGACCCCACAGCGCACTCGCGGCACGGACATCGGCCTTGGTCATCCCGGCGTCGAACAGCGGGGTGGCCGCTCCCCGCTCAGCTGCGGCCCGGATGCCCGGCCGGAAGCCGGCCACGGCGTCATCGGCGTTGGTCCCCGTGGCCACGTGGTCAAGCGCCAGCTCGAGCGCCAGCGGCCGCAAGGTGTCCAGCAGGGTCGCCTTGCAGTGAAAGCACCGGTCAGCGCCATTGGCGACGTAGCCCGGTCGCGCCAGCTCGTCCGTCCCCGGCGTGACGTGCCGCACCCCCAGCCCCAGCGCGTACGACGCTGCCGCCGGCAGCTCGGCCTGCGCCAGGCTCGGGCTGACCGCCGTCGCGGCGACGACCCGGTCGGCGCCGAGGGCGCGGACCGCAGCAGCCAGCAGGAAAGCCGAGTCGGCGCCGCCAGAGAAGGCGACCAGGACGCTCCCGAGCTCGCGTAGCCGTCGGTCCAGGTCGGCCAGCTTTGCCTCGAGCGCCACGCCCAGGAGCCTAGCGAGATACCCACCCGCCGGGCCACACTGAGGCGCCCAGCTCAGGCGGCGACTAGCCTTGTCCGGATGACCAGCGCACCGCCCCGCAGCCTCGCGGACTGGCTGCGCTCGTGGTCGGACGAGCGGCTGGCTGCCCTGCTGCGCTCCCGTCCCGACCTGGCCGTCCCGGTCCCGCCGGACGTCGGCGTTCTTGCCGCGCGGGCCGCCGTCCGCCTCTCGGTCCTGCGGGCACTGGAAGGCCTGGACGCGTTCCTGCTTTCCCTGCTCGACGGCCTGGTCCTGCTCGAGGAGCCGCCCACCCGCGCCGGCCTCGCCGGGTTGGCGGGCACCGACGTGGGCCCGGGCCTGGACCGGTTGCGCGAGGACGCGCTCGTCTGGGGCAGCGACGATGAGCTCCACCTCGTGGGCGCGGTACGCGACGTCGTGTCCGTCTCCCCCGCGGGCCTCGGCCGGCCGGCCGCGCTCTGCCTCGCCCGCCATACCGCGAGCCAGCTGACCGCCATCACCACCGCCCTGGGCCTGGCCCCGGGTGGCGGCATCAACGCGATCGACGCGGCCTTCGCAGAACCGACCCGGCTGGCCCAGCTCGTCAACGCGGCCCCCGACGAGGCCCAGTCCGTCCTGCGCACCCTCGCCGCCGGCCCGCCCTTCGGCCAGGTCCGGGACGCGTTGCGACCGGCTCGCAAGGACGACGTGCTGTCGCCGGTCCGCTGGCTGCTCGCCCACGGCCTGCTCGTCGCGGTCAACAGCAGCACCGTGGAGCTGCCCCGTGAGGTCGCCCTCGTCGTCCGCGCCGGCGCTCCACTCGGGGAGGTCCCGACCGACCCACCGCTGCTCGTCGCTACCAGCGTGGGCGCGGGCACGGTCGACCGGACCGCCGCCCACACCGCCGCCGAGTTGGTCGGCCGGGTCGAGGCCCTGCTCGAGCACTGGTCCCGCACGCCTGCGGCGGTCCTGCGAGCAGGTGGACTGGGCGTCCGCGAGCTCAGGCGCGTCGCCAAGGAGCTCGATATCCCAGAGCCGACCGCCGCGCTCGTCGTGGAGGTCGCGGCCGCCGCGGGCCTGCTGGACAAGACCGGGTCGGTGGAGCCGGAGTGGGTCCCGACTGCGGCCTACGACACCTGGCTGGCCCACCCGATCGAGCTGCGCTGGGTCGAGCTCGCCCGCGCCTGGCTCGTCATGAACCGCCTGCCCGGCCTCGTCGGCGAGCGCGACGACCGCGACAAGGTGCTCGCAGCCCTCGGCCCCGATCTCGAGCGACCGGGCGCGCCTGGCGACCGCCGGCGGGTTCTCGAAGCGCTCGCCGCCGTCCCCAAGGGGCAGGCCCCCAGCCGCGACAGCGTCGCCAGCCGGCTCGTCTGGGCGGCCCCTCGCCGCGGCGGGCGCTTGCGCGACCGGGTCCTCGGCTGGGCACTGGAGGAGGCAGAGGGGCTCGGTCTGACCGGCCGCGGCGCGCTCTCGTCGTACTCCCGGTGTCTGCTTGAGGGTGACGAGCGGGGCGCCGCCAAGGCCCTGGGGACGCTGCTCCCGGACCCGCTCGACCACGTGCTGGTGCAGCCCGACCTCACCGTCATCGCCCCGGGCCCGCTGGAGCGCGGACTGGCCCGTGAGCTCGGGCTGGTCGCCGACGTCGAGTCGACCGGCGGCGCGACCGTCTACCGGGTCAGCGACACCTCGATCCGTCGCGCGCTCGACGC
>JANLPD010000089.1:0-3595 GCA_031367045.1 Frankiales bacterium
CTGCATCGCCGCGTCCCCTGGGCCACCTGCCCGCAGCACTGGCGCTCGGTGCGCCGGGAGGGTGCCTCAGCGCGGCGCCAGCCGGCTGACACTCCCGGCCAGCGACAGGACCAGCAGCTCGCCGTCGGCGTCCTTCCCGAAGCTGGCGAGCGCGTCCACGTGCAGGCCAAGCTCGACCGGCTGGTCGCTGCCCTTGCGCAGGCCGAGCAGATTGCCCTGGCAGAAGTCGCCGTAGATGTAGGTGCCCTGCAATGCAGGCATCGCCGCGCCCCGGTACACCTCGCCACCGGTGATCGAGCAGCCCCCGGAGCTGTGCGGGTAGGTCAGGACGGGGTCGATCAGCGGGCCGGCGTTGGTCAGCGGGCGGTTTGCGTTGTACGTCGTACGACCTTCGAACCGCGCCCAGCCGTAGTTGGCGCCGGACTGCTGGCCGGCTGGCACGACGTCCAATTCCTCAATCTTGTCCTGTCCGACATCGCCTACGAACAAAGCATTGTCAACGCTGTCGAAGGCGAAGCGCCACGGGTTGCGAAGGCCGTAGGCCCAAACCTCCCCGCGGGCGCCGGGCCTGGCGACGAACGGGTTGTCCTTCGGGATGGCGTAGGGACGGCCGCGCGCGTCGACCCGCAGGATCTTGCCGAGCAGGTCGCCGAGGTTCTGGGCGCGCTTTTGCGGATCGCCACCGCCGCCTCCGTCACCCAGGCCAATAAGCAGCATCCCGGTGCGGTCGAAGACCAGCAGCCCACCGTTGTGGTTGGCGTAGGGCTGGTCAACGAACAGCAGCTCGCGGCGGCTCGCCGGGTCCACGGCCAGACCGTTGACCTGGTATTCGACGATGTGGCTGTCGCCGCTGGTGTCGGTGTAGTCCGCGTAGACGAGGTGGTCGGTCTTGTAGCGCGGGGAGAAAGCGACCGAGAGCAGGCCCTGCTCACCGCCCATCGAGACCTTGCCAGTGAGGTCCAGCAGTGGCGTCGGGCTAGTGCGGCCGGCCCGGTCCGCGACGACGACCTTGCCGGCCTTCTGCACGACGAACAGGTGCTCGGTGTCCCCTGGGGCGACCGCGACCCAGACCGGCTGCTCGAAGGTCCCGACGGTCTCGAGGCGCAGCGCAGGCAGGGCCGTGATTGCCGCGGCACCGGCGCTGTTGCCCGGCGCCGCCGCCGGACTGGACGCCGAGGCGGCTGGCGGGGTCGCCGGTGCCGGCGAGGCGGATGCACCGGGAGCAGGAGCACCGGGAGCAGGAGCACCGGACGCGGCGGCACCGGACGCTGCGGACGGACTGCTGCCGCAGGCCGCCAGAGCGACGAGGGCGGTCAGCAGCCCGAGACCAGGCAGGGCGCGGCGCAGGCGGGTCCGATGAGGGGCGCTGTAGGGGGTGCGGACCATTCCTCGAGGGCGCTAGTCGCGGCCCTGCAGGTAGGACAGCAGGCGGAGCACCTCGAGGTAGAGCCAGACCAGGCCCACGACGAGACCGAACGAGACGCGCCAGGACTCGCGTGAGTCGACCCCGGCGGCGACCATCTTGTCGGCCTGGTCGAAGTCGAGCACGAAGGTCAGCGACCCGACGACGATGAACGCCAGGCTGAACAGGATCGCGATTGGCCCGCCGCTACGCAGGCCGAGGCCGTCGCCACCGCCGATGACGGACGCAAGCAGGTTGACGATGACGAGCGCGAAAAGTCCGATGAACGCGGACACCACGATGCGGGTGAACCTCGGCGTCGCGCGCAGTCGTCCGCTCTTGTAACCGACCAGCACCGCGGTGAAGACCGCTGCGGTGCCGACGGCCGCCTGGACGGTGATGCCGCCCTGGAAGCGACTCTCGTAGGCGTGGCTGATCGCGCCGAGAAAGACCCCCTCGAAGGCGGCGTAGGCCAGGACCAGTGGCGGGCTGACCTGCTTTTTGAAGATGTTCACCAGGGCGAGACCGAAGCCGACGATGCCGGCGAGCGCGACGATGCCCGGGCCGGCGTTGAGCACCCAGGCGAAGGCGCCCGTCACGAAGATGATCCCCAGGAGGATCGCCGTCTTCATGACGATGTCCTCCATCGTCAGACGCTGCGGCGTCGCGTAGATCTCCGAAACTTCGTCGACGCTGGTCGTGCGGAACCCGACACTGCTTGCCCGAACCAGCGGCTCGCTGCGGGTGAAGACGGGGTTGCTGGACTCAAGGCGACGGGCCATCGGTCAGTTCACTCCTCCATCGGGAGGACGACGGTGCGCCCTCTCCACCAGTCACAACGACCGGGCAGGTCACAGTGTGCCCGGTCAGGACATCTTCAGATGCTTCGGTGCCCGGGGCGGGGTTCGAACCCGCATGCCCTCACGGGCGGAAGCTTTTAAGGCTCCTGTGGATACCAGTTTCACCACCCGGGCGGTGGGTCCCACGACGCTAACGCGGGCCATGAGCCGCTACAGGTACTTCTTGCGCGCGAACAGGGCGTGCGCACCAGCCACCCGGTCGAGGAAGAGCAGTCCGTCGAGGTGGTCCATCTCGTGCTGCAGGGCACGCGCCTCGAAGCCGTCCGCCTCCACCAGCCGTTCCGCGCCGGTCCCCGGGACCAGCCCGCGCACGACGATCCACGTGGCCCGGATCACGTCCCCCGTCAGGTCCGGCACCGACAGGCAGCCCTCCCGGCGTACCTCTCTGCCTTCCGAGGACTCGACGACCGGATTGCACAGCACGACGAGGCCGTGGCAGGACGCCACCCGCCGGGCGCCTGTGACGTCAAGGACGAACAGCCGCCGCGAGGCCCCCACCTGGGGCGCCGCGATCCCGACGCAGCCAGAGGCCGCCCGCATCATCGAGACCATCGCCTCCGCGAGCGCGATCACCAGCAGGTCGGTCGGGTCGACGGCGGCGGCGACACTCGAGAGCACGGGGTCGGGGGCGACCCGCACAGTCAGCTCCACCTACAGGACGTCTTCGTCGGACGGCTCGAGGTGCACGTGCAGACCGGCCTCGCGCAGCGCGTCCTCGACACCGTCGGCCGAGGGTAGGTCGACCTCGAAGGTCATCACGTAGAGCCCGGCGGCAAGCCGGCAGGTCAGGTCGGTGATGTTGCCACCGAACGTCGCCACCGTGCGCGCCACCTGCGCCACGATGCCCGGCCGGTCGGCGCCGTGGAGCGTGACGCGGTAAGCCGAACCCTGCCCGGCCACACCGGCCGGGTCGTCGAGCTCCCACACCGTCACGTGCAGGCCGGTGCCGGCGGCGTCGAGCGCCTCCTGCACGCCGGCGGCCGGGGTGTCGACCACCGCCACGAGGGTCATCGCGAAGTGGCCCCTCAGCCGCGTCATCGACGCATCCTCGACATTGGCCCCGAGCCCGGCGAGAGCCTCCGCGAGCGCAGCGACCTCACCAGGGGCATCGCGACCGACGGCAGTCACGGCGTACGTCGTCATGGGGGTGATCGTGCCAGTTGGCAGGTCAGGTCGGCGGCTGGGAGGCCCGCAGGAACTCGCTGCGCGGGTCCTGCAGCGCGCCGAGCGACACTGCCTCGCGACGAAAGAAAAGCGCAAGGGTCCAGTCGGCAACGACCCGGACCTTGCGGTTGAAGGTCGGCACCCGGCTCATGTGGTAGCTCCGGTGCAT
>JANLPD010000092.1:0-6754 GCA_031367045.1 Frankiales bacterium
ACACCGACGCGCAGCCCCGTCATCGCCCGGTCCCGCCGTAGACCGTCGCCTCGGTGTCGTCGTCGCCGAGGTCGAACGCGTCATGGACCGCAGTCACGGCCGCCGGCACGTCGGTGTCGCGGCACACGACCGAGATGCGGATCTCGGAGGTCGAGATCGCTTCGGCGTTGACGCCGGCCTCTGCCAGCGCCTCGAAGAAGGTGGCCGAGACGCCGGGGTGAGACCGCATCCCGGCGCCGATGAGCGAGACCTTGCCGATGTTCTCATCGGACAGCAGCGAGTCGAAGCCGACCCGCGACTGCAGCTTGGACAGCGACGTCATCGCCGTCATGAGGTCGGTCTTGGGCAGCGTGAAGGAGATGTCGGTGCGGCCGGTCGCGCCCGAGACGTTCTGCACGATCATGTCGATGTTGACCTCAGCGTCGGCGAGCGCGCGGAAGATCGCCGCCGCCTCGCCGGGCTTGTCTGGCACGCCGACGACGGTGACCCGCGCCTCGCTTAGGTCGTGCGCGACGCCGCTGATGATGGCCTGCTCCACGGGAGCCTCTCCGGTGATGAGGGTGCCGGGCCGCTGACTGAACGAAGACCGGACGACGAGCGGCACCTGGTAGCGACGGGCGTACTCCACGCACCGCAGGTGCAAGATCTTGGCACCGCAGGCTGCGAGCTCCAGCATCTCCTCGTAGGAGACGGTCGACAACTGCCGCGCGTTGGGCACGAGGCGCGGGTCGGCGGAGTAGACGCCGTCCACGTCGGTGTAGATCTCGCAGACCTCGGCTCCGAGCGCAGCGGCCAGCGCGACGGCGGTCGTATCAGACCCGCCCCGGCCGAGCGTGGTGATGTCCTTGGTGTCCTGGCTGACGCCCTGGAAGCCGGCGACGATCGCGATGTGGCCCTTCCCGATCGCCTCGGTGATCCGACCGGGGGTCACGTCGATGATCCGGGCCTTGCCGTGGACCGAGTCGGTAATCACGCCGGCCTGGCTGCCGGTAAAGGAACGAGCGCTCGCTCCGAGATTCTGGATAGCCATGGCGAGCAGGGCCATCGAGATGCGTTCGCCGGCGGTCAGCAGCATGTCCAGCTCGCGCCCTGGCGGAAGGGGAGAGACCTGCTGGGCAAGCTCGAGCAGCTCGTCCGTCATGTCGCCCATCGCGCTGACGACGACGCAGACATCCTGTCCGCTCTTCTTGGCGGCGACGATGCGCTCGGCCACCCGCTTGATACGCCCGGCGTCGGAGACGGAGGAGCCGCCGTACTTCTGCACGACCAGTCCCATAACCCCAGGGTACCGGCGCGGCGACCCTGTCCCGCCGTACGGTGCGGGGGTGAACGACATCCTCGGCAGCCCGGCATTGGCACTCGACCCCTCGGCGCAAAGCAGCGGCGGCGTCGTCGCCTCCGGTGTCCGCCGCACTTTCGGACCGGTCCAGGCCGTGCGCGGCATCGACCTGACGGCCGCTCCGGGCGAGGTGACCGCGCTCGTCGGGCCCAACGGCGCCGGCAAGACGACGCTGCTGCTCGTCCTCGCGACCCTGCTCGTTCCCGACGCCGGCCACGTCCGGGTGGCCGGCTTCGACCCGGTGACCGAGGCCGACGCCGTGCGGTCCCGGATGGGCTGGTCGCCCGACGTCTTCGGTCTCTACGACACGTTGACCTGCCGCGAGTACCTCGTCTTCGTCGGCGAGTCCTACCGCCTCCGCAAGGCCGCGGCGGCGCTCCGCGCCGGTGAGCTGCTCGAGCAGTCGCGGCTGCAGGAACAGGCCGACCTGCCCGTGCACACCCTGTCCCGCGGCCAGAAGCAGCGGCTCGGACTGGCCCGCGCCCTCGTGCACGAACCGTCAGTGCTGCTGCTCGACGAGCCGGCCTCGGGACTGGACCCCCGCAGCCGGGTCGAGTTGCGCGACCAGCTCCGCGCCCTGGCCCGCGCCGGCGCCGCTGTCATCGTCTCCAGCCACCTGCTCGGCGACCTCGAGGAGCTCGCCGACCGGGTGGTCTTCGTGGACCGCGGCGTCACCGTCGGCGAGCACCGGCTCGACCAGCTCCCGGTGGGAACGGCGTCGCGGACCTGGCGGCTGCGTGCGCTCGAGGTCGCGCCTTTAGTGGCGGCGCTGACCCGCAACGGCTACGCCTACGCCGAGCCCACGCCCTCAGGTGTGGAGGTCCAGCTCGACTCAGACGAGGCAGCCGCGGCACTGCTGGCCGGCCTGGTGCGCGACGGAGTGCCCGTCGTTGCCTGCCAGCCCCTCGGCGGGCAGCTCGAAGCCGCCTACCTCGAGCTCACCGAAGGTCGCTCATGACTCCCGCCGGCATCGCCACCGTGGCCCGTCAGGAGTTCCGGCTGCGCATCCGCGCTGGCCGCTGGCGGCTCCTGCTCGGGCTCTGGTTCGGCGTCCTGGTGGTCTTCACCACCCTGCTCCGCCTGTCCATCAGCGGCACCACCGACGGCAAGGTCGTCGACGCCGGTGTCGTGGTCTACGGCGGGCTGGTGCTGTTCGTCATGGGCCTCTTGCTGCTCGTGGTCCCGGCACTCGCCGCCCAGTCGGTCAACGGCGACCGCGAGCGCGGCACTCTCGCGACGCTCCAGGTCTCCCGCCTGTCGGCTGCCGAGATCGCCCTCGGCAAGTTTGCCGCGGCCTGGGGCACGGCTCTGGTCTTTATCGCGCTGACCCTCCCGATGATGCTGTACGCCGTGACGCAGGGCGGTGTGACCGTCGGGCGCCTCCTGGCCGGCCTGCTCGTGCTGTCCCTGCTGCTCGGGACAGTCGTCGCTGTCGCCCTTGCGTTCTCCTCGTTGCTCGCGCGCACGACCACCTCGGCCGTCCTGTCCTACCTGTCGGTCTTCGCCCTGACGCTGGGGACGCTGATCGTCTTCGGCCTCGTTACGCTGACGACGACGGAGCAGGTGACCCGGACCAACAGCTGCCCGCCCGGGGTGGCCGACTGCCCGTCGAACACCTTCCAGACCACGCAGGTCCGCACCGACCGGACCTGGTTCCTGCTGGCGGCCAATCCCTTCGTCGTCCTGGCCGACGCCTCGCCGCGGCTCCCGCCACGGACCGCCGCACAGGAGCGCGATCGGCGCGCTCGGCAGGACCGCGGGGAGAACGTCAACGACCTTCGCGACGCCGACCCGCTCGGCGCGATCGGCCGCGGGGTCCGCGGCCTGCGCGACGGGCCGGGTCCTGCCGTCGCCGCCACCTTCGACAACAGCTCGACGCAGTACGACAAGCCGGTCTGGCCCACCGGGCTGGCGATCGACCTCGCGCTGGCAGCTGGCGCTCTCGCCATCACGACCCGTCGCCTGCGCACCCCTACGCGCAATCTCCCACGGGGGCAGCGGGTCGCCTGACCCGGCGCAACGCCGCTGAGGGCCAGCTGTGCCTCAGACGTCGACCTGACGGCGGCCCTCGAAGGCCCGCCCGAGGGTCACCTCGTCGGCGTACTCCAGATCTCCGCCGACGGGCAGCCCGCTCGCGAGGCGCGTGACGCGCAGCCCCATCGGCTTGACCAGCCGGGCGAGGTAGGTCGCTGTGGCCTCGCCCTCGAGGTTGGGGTCGGTGGCCAGGATCAGCTCGGTGATGCCACCATCCTGCAGCCGCACCATCAGCTCGCGCACCCGCAGGTCATCCGGCCCGATCCCCTCGATGGGGGAGATCGCGCCGCCAAGGACGTGGTAGCGGCCGTGGAACTCGCGCGTCTTCTCGACCGCAACAACGTCTTTGCTCTCCTCCACGACGCAGATGACCGTGAGGTCGCGGCGCGGGTCCCGGCAGACGCGGCACTCGTCCTGCTCGCTGACGTTGCCGCAGATCCGGCAGAACCTGACCTTCTCCTTGACCTCGGTCAGCGCCGTGACGAGGCGCCGGACTTCCACCGGGTCGGCGGCGAGCAGGTGGAAGGCGATGCGCTGCGCGCTCTTCGGCCCGATCCCGGGCAGCAGGCCCAGCTCGTCGATCAGGTCCTGGACCGCGCCCTCGTACACCTACATCCCGGGGAGCCCGAGGCCCCCCAGCCCACCGCTGACCGGGCCCATTTTCTCGGCCGCCAGCTCCTGCGCTGCCCGCGTCGCGTCGCGGATCGCCGCAACCACGAGGTCCTCGAGGCTCTCGACGTCATCGGGGTCGACGGCCTTCGGGTCGATCTTGACGCTGAGGACCTCACCGGCACCGGTGACGGTGGCAGATACCAGACCGCCACCGGCGGTCCCCGTGAGCTCGGTCTTCGCGAGCTCGTCCTGCGCGGTGAGCATCTGCTGCTGCATCTTCTGCGCCTGCTTCATCAGCTGCTGCATGTTGGGCTGGCCACCTGGCCTCATCGCTTCGCTCCCTGGTCCGGTCGTCCGAGCCTACGGCGAGCCGGGTCTGCGCCTGCGGACGTCGACACCGACACCGGAGTCGACGCCGGGATCGACGCCGGGATCGGGATCACCACTCCGCGCGGTGGCGGTGAGACGCGAGTGCTCGTCCGCAGGCTATTGCTCGCCAATCGTCTTCATAACCCGGCCGCCCAGCTCGGACTGGACGAGGCTGAGCGCCGCATCCTCGCTGTGGACCCGCTCCGGCGGTGGAGGCGCGTCCGGGTCCTCCGGCTCGGCCTCGTCCCCTGGCGCGAAGCCGTCGTACGCCGGCGCCGCCAGGCTCGCGGTCGGCGCGCCAGTCGGGGGCCCGGCAGACCGCGGTGCTGCGCCGGGCCGGGCCGGGCCAGCTGCCGGAGCATCGCCGGCCACGCAGGTGATCTGCAGGTCGACCCCAAGCACCTCCTTGAGGGCATCCCTGGCGAAGTCCGGGCTTGCTCCGCTCTGAAAAGCCCTCATCGTCCCGGCGTGGGCGAACGACAGCGTCAGGGTATGCCCCTCGACCGACACAACCTGCGCGTTGTCCAGCTGCATCCAGGCGGTCTTCTTCACCGCCTTGACGTGGCCAAGCACGGCGTCCCACGAGCGGCGAAGCGCCACCGCGTCGAGGCCACCCACAGCAGCTGGGTCAGACCCGGCCGGCAGCGACGCGGAAGTGGGGCCGGCCGCGGGATCGGCTGCGTCGGGCCCGGCAGGAGGCGCTGGCGCCCCTAGGGCAGCGGTCGTCGGCCAGGAGCCAGTTGGCGGACCTTCGGGCCGGCTCGCTGCTGGCAGCGTCGAGCCTGCGGGGGCACTCTGGCGGGGCCGGGCAGGGACCGGGACTGGGGCCGGGGTTGGGGCTGGGGCCGGGACTGGGGTTGGGGCTGGGTCTAGGGCCTGCTCGGGACGGGGAGCCGGGGGCGCCGGGGATGTCCGGGAAGCAGAGGTCGATGGGGGTGCGGCGGCGGGCGGTCCGGCGATCTCCAGCCGTCGTTCGAGCCGCTCGACCCGCGAGATCACCGCGGCGTCGTCGCTGCTGGCGGCTGGCAGCAGGACGCGCGCACACACCAGCTCGAGCAACAGCCGCGGTGCCGTCGTACCCCGCATCTCGGTGAGGCCGGCGTGGAAAAGGTCGGCGGCGCGCGACAGGCCAGCCGAGCCGAGTGCGGCCGCCTGGCGCGACATGCGGTCGAGCTCCTCCTGCGGGCAGTCGAGCAGGCCCTTCGCGCCGGCGTCCGGCACGGCGTCGAGCACAACGAGGTCGCGGAGCCGTTCCAGGACGTCCTGGGCGAACCGACGCGGGTCGTGCCCGCCCTCCATCACCTCGTCGACGGTCGCGAAGACGGCCGCACCGTCCCCGGCGGCGAAGGCGTCGACCACGTCGTCGAGCAGCGTGTCGGGGGTGACGCCCAACAGCCCGGCGGCGGCCTCACGGGTGACGCCGTCCGCCCCGGCGGACGCCATCACCTGGTCCAGGATCGACAGCCCATCCCGGGCCGAGCCGGCAGCGGCGCGGACGACCAGCGGCAGCACCGCCGGGTCGACCGCGATGCCCTCGGCGGCGACGACCTCCTCGAGCAGCCTGGTCAGCTCGGTGCGCGGCATGAGGCGGAAGGGATAATGGTGGGTGCGCGACCGGATGGTCTGCAGCACCTTCTCCGGCTCGGTCGTGGCGAAGACGAAGCGGAGGTAGTCCGGCGGCTCCTCGACCAGTTTGAGCAGGGCGTTGAAGCCCTGCTGCGAGACCATGTGGGCCTCATCGATGATGTACACCTTGTAGCGGCTGGAGATCGGCGCATAGAAGGCCCGCTCGCGCAGGTCACGCGCGTCGTCGACCCCGCCGTGCGAGGCCGCATCGATCTCGACGACGTCGAGCGAGCCTGGTCCGTTCGGGGCCAGTGCCACGCACGAGTCGCAGACCCCACAGGGATCCGGCGTGGGGCCCTGCTCGCAGTTCAGCGAACGAGCCAGGATGCGCGCTGAAGAGGTTTTTCCGCAGCCGCGCGGGCCGCTGAACAGGTAGGCGTGATGGATGCGCCCATTGCGCAGCGCCTGCTGCAAGGGGCCGGTGACATGCCCCTGGCCCTTGACCTCGGCGAAGCTGCCGGGACGATACTTGCGGTACAGCGCCAGTGCCACGCGCACACCCTCCAGCCGACAACGGGGCGACCCCCCGCACACCCGCCCAGAGCCTGCCTGCCCTTGCTGCCTTCCGGCCCTGGGGGAGTTCAGCGAGATGGGCGCCGCACGAGGGGTCAGGCTCCACTCTAGACGCAGGTAGTGACCCGGTGACCCGCTAGGATCGTCGGCAGTCACTGCCAGGAGGATTCGCCTAGTTGGCCTATGGCGCACGCTTGGAAAGCGTGTTGGGGGCAACCCCTCGCGAGTTCGAATCTCGCATCCTCCGCCCCGAGACCGGTA
>JANLPD010000188.1:0-8994 GCA_031367045.1 Frankiales bacterium
CGGCAGGAAGAGGGCGAGCAGGAAGGGGACGAGTCGGCGACGGGCGGGCGCGGCGCGACTCACGAGACCCCCACCTGGTCCGGCTCCAGGGGCAGCGGGCTGCGGATGAAGGTCCCGCGCACCGTGCGCGGCAGCACCATCCGGAACGCGGCGCCCTCCCCCGGCTCGCCCCAGGCCTGCAACCAGCCACCGTGCAGCCGCACGTCCTCGAGGGCGATGGCCAAGCCCAGACCAGTGCCCGTCCCGCCGGTGGTTCGGGCACGGGACGGGTCACCCCGCCAGAAACGCGTGAACACCAGGCCGGCCTCGCCGAGGCGCAGCCCGACCCCCCTGTCGCGGATGACGACGGCGACGGCAGCGTCGTCGCCGGCGATATGCACGGCGACAGCTCGGCGCTCGCCGTGCTCGACCGCATTGACGAGCAGGTTGCGCAGAACCCGCTCGATGCGGACGTGGTCCAACTCGACGAGAACCGGGGCCCCGGGCAGGCCGCTCAGGTCAAGGGGCGTCCCGCGGGCGTCGGCGAGCGGCTGCACCTGCGCAACGACCCTGCGCACCACAGCGACGAGGTCGGTCTGCTCTGCTTCCAGGGAGGCCGCGCCGGCATCGTAGCGACTGATCTCGAGCAGGTCGACGAGCAGCTCCTCGAAGCGGTCCAGCTCGCCGCGCAGCAGCTCGGCTGACCGGGCGGCGGCCGGCGGAAAGGCGGACCTCTGCTCGTGCAGCACGTCGGCCGCCATGCGCACCGTGGTCAGCGGCGTGCGCAGCTCGTGCGAGACGTCGGACACGAATCGGCGCTGTAGTCGCGACAGGTCCTCGAGCTGACGGATCTGGTGCTGAAGGGCCTCGGCCATCGTGTTGAAGGTCTCCCCGAGGCGGGCGATCTCGTCCTCGCCCTTCACCGTCATCCGCTCCTCCAGCCGGCCCGAGGCGAGCCGCTCTGCGGTCCTCGCGGCGAGCCGGACCGGCCGGACGACCTGCCTCGCGACCAGGCCGGCGATGCCGGCGAGCAGCAGGACGAGCAGCAGACCAGCGACAGCCGCAGTCCGCCGGACCAGTCCGAGGGTCTGCTGCTCAGCCGTCAGCGGAAAGAGGTGGTAGAGGGCGTACGGGCCGAGCGACGGGGCCGTGTTCAGGACGGCGCCCACGACGATGCCCGGCACCAGGGCGTTGCCTGCGGGGACGTCGGCATAGACGTAGGCCGGCCGGCCGTCCGCCACCGCGAGGACGAGCTTGCTGGGGATGTCGGACGGGTCGGCGCCCGGGGAGGCGAACGCCTTCGCGCTCTCGGGGCCGACCAGGACCACGTCGTACAGGCCGCCGGTCGCGCCGCGGTCGGACAGCTCCTGGGAAATCTTCTGCAGCAGGGCCTCGACGGCCGGCCGCTCGCTGCCGTTGGGCTGCTCCAATAAGCTCTGTACCTGGGCCTGCGCCTGGGTGAGACCGGACTGCGCCTCCGACAACGAGGACCGGGTCTTGGCGTCGACAAGGCCGCGGCCAACCTGGTCGATCAGCAGCGTCGCCAGCAGCAGCACGACGACGCCGGACGCGACGAAAGTGGTGACGACGACGCGGGTCTGCAGCGAGCGACGCCAGCGGTCGATAAGCCTCCCGGCGAGCCGCACCGGACCGCGACGGGCCGCTCCGGCCAGCCGTGCGTCGACGAGGGCCTGGGTCAGCTCGGACCTGCCTTGTAGCCCACGCCGCGGACCGTGACCACGACCTCCGGGTGCTCCGGATCGCGCTCGACCTTGGCCCGCAGCCGCTGTACGTGGACGTTGACCAGCCGGGTGTCGGCCGCATGGCGGTAGTTCCAGACCTGCTCGAGCAGGACCTCCCGGGTGAAGACGTTGCGCGGCTTGCGCGCGAGCGCGACGAGCAGGTCAAACTCCAGCGGGGTGAGCTGCACGGACTCCCCGTTACGCGTCACCTGGTGGCCCCGCAGGTCGATCCGGACCGGGTCGCCGACCGGTCCGATGCTCAGCGTCTCGTCGACGTCCTCGATCGGCGAGCGCAGCCGGGCCCGCACCCGAGCGACCAGCTCTTTGGGCTTGAACGGCTTGACGACGTAGTCATCTGCCCCGCTCTCCAGGCCGCGAATGATATCGATGGTGTCGCTCTTGGCGGTCAGCATGACGATCGGCACGCCGCTCTCCGCCCGGATCTGCCGACAGACCTCGATACCGTCGGTGCCCGGCAGCATGAGGTCGAGCAGCACGACGTCCGGGCGCTCACGCCGGAAGGCGCCGAGAGCGGCGTCCCCGTCGGCGACGAAGGAGGGCTCGAAGCCCTCACCGCGAAGGACGATGCCGAGCATCTCTGCCAAGGCGGGGTCGTCGTCGACGACCAGCACACGAGCTCTCATCGCTGCCCTCTCGACCGGCTGACGGCTGTGCTCATGGCGCCATCGTGTCACTCGTCGCGCCCGGGCAGGGCCCGCCGTGCCACCATCTGCGCGTCGCCCCAACCAGCCAGCGAGGAGATCCATGACCGAGCCAACGGACGGCTGGACCGACCCGAGCGGCCGGCCTGGCGCTCCTCCCGGCAGCATCGCTCCACCCGGCGGTTGGGGCGGCTACCCAGGCGCAGCGCAGGCGAGCCCACAACCCGGCTATGGACCCCCGCCCGGCGAGCAACCAGGGTGGGGTTGGGGGACGCCTGCGCCGTTGGCACCGAAGCCCGGTGTCGTGCCCCTACGACCGCTCGGGCTCGGCGAGCTCCTCGACGGCGCGGTCTCGATCATCCGCCGCTACCCCAAACCGACCCTCGGCCTGTCCGCGGTGATTGCCCTGGTCGCCACGGTGATCAATACCGTGTTCGCCATCGCACTGCAGGACGCCTTCACGGCGGCCACCCCGACCAACGATGCCAGCCAGAACTTCGGGGTCGCATTCAGCGCCGGGGCCACGACTGGCGGTGCGGGAGGGCTCGTCAGCTTCCTGGCCGGCCTCGTGCTCACCGGTGTCATGACAGCCGTCGTCGGCCGGGCCGTGCTGGGCCGCGACATGACGCTGGGCGAGGCGTGGCAGCAGGTACGCCCACAACTGCTGCGGTTGCTGGGACTGTCTCTGCTCACCGGCCTCTTGATCTTGATCGCTGTCGCAGTCCCGGGCATCGCTGCCGTGGCCATCGGCCTTACAGCAGGTCCAGCCGGACTCGTCATCGCCATCCCTCTCGGGATCGCTGGGCTTGCCGCCGGCGCCTACGTCTACGTGCGACTGTCGCTGGCCCCCGCGGCGCTCGTCCTCGAGCGGACCCGCGTGGTCGCGAGCATGCGCCGTTCCGGTGTGCTGGTGCGCGGCTCGTGGTGGCGGATCCTTGGCATCCTGCTGCTCACCACCATCATTGGCACGGTCGTCAGCGGGGTTCTCCAAGTGCCGTTCGGCATCGTCGCGGTCGTCAACGGCAATACCGGCGGCACGGTTGCCATCGTGGTCGGCCAAATCGGCGCGGGTCTGGCGACCTGCCTCGTCGCGCCCTTCACGACGGGCGTCCACGCGCTGCTCTACGTGGACCGCCGCATGCGGGCCGAGGGCCTCGACGTTGCGCTCCGCTCGGCCGCCGCAGAGGCGCCCACCACGTGATCATCGGGTCCATCGCCGTCCGCGCCGCCGCGCTGCTGCTCCCGGGCGACCAGCCAGGCCGCAACGAGGCGCGCGACCTGGCCCGGCGCGAGCTGCAACGACGGGAATACACCGCCGCGAAGCCGCCCCTCACCACGCGCCTGCTCAACTACGTCTTCGACAAGCTGACCGAGCTGGTCAACCGGGCGTCGGGCCATGTGCCTGGCGGGACGACGGGGCTGGTGCTGCTGGTCCTTCTCGTGGCGGGTCTCGCCGCGGTCGTCGTCGTGCGCCTTCGGCCATCGGCGTCCGCCCGCGGCAAGAGCGCGCTGTTCGGCGCGGGTCGTGAGCTCAGCGCGGACGAGCACCGCACCCTCGCCGAGCAGGCCGCGGCGCAGGGCCGCTACCCGGACGCCGTGCGCGAGCGGCTACGCGCCGTCGTACGCGAGCTGGAGGCCCGCGGCGTGCTCGACAGCCGGCCCGGACGGACCGCCGGAGAGGTGGCCAAGGACGCCGGCTCTGCGGTCCCGGCGCTGACCGCTCCGCTGCGACGAGGAGCGACCACCTTCGACGAGGTCTGGTACGGCGGGCGGGTGGCAGACGCTTCGTCGTACGCCGTCCTGGTCGAGGTCGACCGGGCTGTCACCGGAACCAAGATGGTCGTCGCGTGAGCCTGCTGGGCGAAGTGCGCGCGACTCCCGCGCCGGTGTTGACGTCCGCGTCGACATCGGCGGGCAGCCCGACCATGCGCAGCGCCTGGCAGCGGGCACGGTTTCCGCTCGGCCTGCTCCTGCTCGTCGTCCTGTCGGCCCTGGTCGTGGTCGCGACGCTGGGACGCGGCGGCCAGGCGGCGCTCGACCCCGACGCCTACGTCCCCCAAGGTTCACACGCGCTTGCCCAGCTGCTGCGCGACAACGGCACCAGGGTGACTCGGGTCGACAACGTCCCGGACGCCGTGCGCGGCGCCGGACCCGGCACGACGGTTTTCGCCCCCACTGTTTTCAGCCTCAGCAACACCGAGCTCGGCCTGCTGGCGAACCTTCCGGGCGAGCTGGTCGTCGTCAGCCCCACCGCGGACGAGCTCGAGGCGCTCTCCGTTGCGGTGCGGGTGACGGGCGGCGTGGCTGTCCAGAAGCGCAGCCCTGCCTGCGACCTGCCCGCCGCGACCAAGGCAGGCACGGTACAGCTCGGCGGGGTGACCTACCAGGCGACGGGGGCGGCAGCGTCCATCGACTGCTACGACACGGGCGGCAGCCCGACCCTGGTGCGCCTGCCGGGGCAGCGCGTGACGGTGCTCGGTTCCGGCTCGCTGTTCACCAACGACAAGCTCGGCAACCAGGGCAACGCCTCCCTCGCGCTCGGGCTCGTCGGCTCCGGCGCCGAAGTCCGCTGGCTGGTGCCCTCGACCAACCGGCAGCTGCTCGGCGCGCAACGGACCAGGTCGCTGAACAGCTTCGTCCCCGACAGCCTCACCTTCTCGCTGCTGCAGCTCGGGGTAGCCGTCCTCGTCTTGGCCCTGTGGCGGGCCCGCCGGCTCGGGCGGGTCGTGCCCGAGCCGCTGCCCATCGTCGTCCGGGCGGCGGAGGCGGTCGAGGGCCGCAGCCGGCTCTACCGCGCCTCGCGGTCCAGCGGGTCGGCCGGCGAGCAGCTGCGGGCGGGAACGCGGAACACACTCGGTCGCTGGCTCGGGTTGTCCCTCGACTCGAGTCGCGAGAGCCTCGTGTCGAACTCTGCCGCCCGCACCGGACGCGACCCGGCTGCGCTCGACGCGCTCCTGTACGGTGCCCCTCCTGCCGATGACGCCGCTCTCGTGCGACTCGCTGACGACCTCGACAACCTGACCCGGGAGGTGGCCGGCTCGTGACGGCACCTGATCAGCCCAGCACAGCTAGGTCCCTTGCCGGCGCCGCCCCCGGCGCCGCTACGGCGGACAGTGCCCGCGCCTCGCTGGTCGCCCTCCGGCAGGAGGTCGGTAAAGCCGTCATCGGGCAGGACGCTGCCGTCACCGGGCTGGTGATCGCCTTGCTGTGCAGGGGACACGTGCTGCTCGAAGGCGTTCCCGGCGTCGCCAAGACGCTTCTGGTCAGGGCCGTCGCCGCGTCCCTCGCGCTCGACACCAAGCGGGTGCAGTTCACCCCCGACCTGATGCCCGGCGACATCACCGGATCGCTCGTCTACGACGCCCGCAGCTCGGCCTTCTCCTTCCGCGAGGGGCCGGTGTTCACCAATCTGCTGCTCGCCGACGAGATCAACCGGACCCCACCCAAGACGCAGGCCTCGCTGCTCGAGTCGATGGAGGAACGGCAGGTCTCGGTCGACGGGATTCCCCGGCTGCTCCCCGACCCGTTTGTCGTCTGCGCGACGCAGAACCCGGTGGAGTACGAGGGCACCTACCCGCTACCCGAGGCGCAGCTCGACCGCTTCCTGCTCAAACTCACCGTGCCGCTGCCCACCCGTGAGGACGAGGTCAAGGTGCTCGAGGCGCACGACGCCGGCTTCGACCCGCGCGACCTTTCGCGGCTGCATCGCGTCGCGGGTGTCGCGGAGCTCGCCGCGGGTCGGCTGGCCGTTCGCGCCGTGACCGTCTCCCCCGACGTCCTCGGCTACGTCGTCGACGTCTGCCGGGCCACCCGCACCTCACCGTCGCTGCAGCTCGGGGTCTCCCCCCGAGGATCGACCGCCCTGCTGGCGACCGCAAAGGCGTGGGCCTGGCTGTCTGGTCGTGACTACGTCACCCCCGACGACGTCAAGGCACTGGCGCGTCCGACGCTGCGCCACCGCATCTCGCTGCGCCCCGAGGCCGAGCTCGAGGGCGTCACCTCCGATGGCGTGCTGGACGGCGTTCTGGCGTCGGTGCCCGTCCCCCGCTGATGGCCCTCACCGGTCGGGCCGTCCTGCTCGCCCTGCTGGGGATCATCCCCGTCGCGCTGTTCCCGTCGTACGCCACTGTCGTCGTCGTCGCAGGCGTCCTCAGCCTCGTCGTCCTCGTCGACGCGCTGCTCGCCGCGCCGGTCTCGGCGTTGCGGATCAGCCGCTCAGGCGCGTCGGCCTGCCGGCAGGGCGACACCGCTGAGGTCCGCGTCTGTGTCCTCAACACGGGCCGCCGGCCGGCCCGGGGGGTCGTGCGCGACGCCTGGGTCCCCTCGGCGGGGGCCGAGCCGCGGACCCACCGGCTCGATGTCCCTCCCGGCGAGCGCCGGGTGCTCACCACAACGCTGCACCCGACCCGGCGCGGTGACCGGATGCCCGACCACTTCACCGTGCGCTCGACCGGGCCGCTCGGGGTCGGTGCTCGACAGGGCCGCCACGCGGTGCCCTGGCGGGTGCGGGTGCAGCCGCCGTTCACTTCCCGCAAGTTTTTGCCCGAGAAGCTCGCGCGGCTGCGGACCCTCGACGGCCTCGTCGTCGCGCGCACCCGCGGCCAGGGCACCGAGTTCGACTCGTTGCGGGAGTACGTCGTCGGCGACGACGTACGGTCCATCGACTGGCGGGCGACAGCCCGCAAGCAGGACGTCGTCGTCCGCACCTGGCGCCCTGAACGCGACCGTCGCGTCCTGCTCGTTCTTGACACCGGGCGCACCTCGGCTGGTCGCGTCGGGGACGTGCCGCGCCTGGACGCCGCCCTGGACGCCGCCCTGCTGCTCGCTGCCCTGGCCAGCCGCGCCGGCGACCACGTCGATCTGCTCGCCCTCGACCGCGAGGTGCGAGCCGCAGTCGAGGGTGCCGGTCGGGACGAGCTGCTGAGCCGACTCGTCAACGCCATGGCCCGGCTGGAGCCTGCCCTCGTCGAGACGGACGGGCGACGCGTTGTGGCCGAGGTCCTGCGCCGTAGCCGTCGGCGCTCCCTGGTCGTGTTGTTCACCACCCTCGACGCCGCACCCCTCGAGGAAGGGCTGCTTCCCGTCCTCGGCTCGCTCACCTCTCGTCACACGGTGCTGCTCGCGAGCGTCGGCGACCCGCGCGTCGAGGAGATGGCCGCCTCCCGCGGCGACGCCGAGGCGGTGTACGACGCTGCCGCGGCGGAGCGCACCCGCCGGGAGCGTCGGCGCGTCACGGCGCTGCTGCGCAAGCGCGGCGTCGAGGTCGTCGACGCACCCCCGGAGCGGTTCGCCCCTGCCGTTGCGGACGCCTACCTCTCGCTGAAGGCCGCTGGGCGGCTGTGACCGACGGAGTCCAGGGACCGACGGAGTCCTGTGACCGACGGAGTCCGGTGACCATCGAGCGGGCCCTGCTCGACGAACTTGCTGCCGACGCCTGGCCGCCGCTCGAGCAGGAACATGTCGAGGGCTGGCGCCTGCGGGCGGCCCGGTCCACAACCGGTATGCCGGTGACCAAGCGGGCCAACAGCGCCCTGCCTCTGGACCCGGCCCGCCTGCCGCTTGCCGATGTCGATCACTTTTACCGGGCACGCGGACTCGCGTCGCGCATCCAGGTGTCCGACGCTGCCCTCGACCGCACGCTCGTGGACCTCGGCTGGGTTGGCGCCGACGACACCATCGTGATGACCGGGCCACTTTCAGGACTCACCGCAACGACGGGCGTGGTCGTCCGGCGCACGCCCGACGACGCCTGGCTCGACTGCTGGTGGGCGGTCGACGGCCGCGGCGGTGACGCGGAGAAGGCGGTCGCCCGGGAGCAGCTCGCCCGCATCCGGGCACCCGCGGCCTACGCTTCGGTCCGCTTCGATGGGTCCACCATGGCGGTCGCCCGCGGGGTCGCCGGCCGCGGCTGGCTGGGTGTTTTCGCCGTCGCGGTGCTCCCCGAGCACCGGCGCTCCGGTCTTGGGCGCATGGTCACCCTGGCCCTGGCGCAGTGGGCCCAGGGGCAAGGCGCCTCCGCCGCGTACCTGCAGGTGCTGGCGAGCAACACAGGCGCCCGGGCCCTCTACTCGGGTCTGGGTCTTGCGCCGTCTTACTGCTACCGCTACCTAACCAACTCCTGAGAGCCCCACAGCCCACACCGCGTCACTCGGCTGGACCGCGCCGCCTGCCCTCCTGTCACGCCCCTCCCAGCCCCGCCCATCCCTGCCCCACACATCCCAGCCCCGCCTGGATGAACGTGTCCGCGGCCCGGAACCACGTCCGCTCAACAACGGACACGATGATCATGTTCGACGAGTGGTTTGCCGCGTAGCAAGGTCATTGTGTCCGAGTCAGGGCCTCTGCCCGGCTCCGCGCCGGACACGATGATCAAGTCGCGGCAGCAAGATCATCGTGTCCGGGCAGCGAGAGGCTGGTCCGTGGAGAACGGCCAGTTGTGGCTGGGTTTGGCTCAGGAGCGGCTCGCTATCGACGTGCTGTCAGCCGGAGGTCGGCAGCAGGTCACCGCGCTGGGGCGCCGCGATATCGCCCGTGGCACCCGCGAGGAAAGCGCGGCGGCCGAGCACGAAGACGTACAGCAGAAAGGTGGTCTCGGCGACCACCCCGATGCC
>JANLPD010000237.1:0-5346 GCA_031367045.1 Frankiales bacterium
GCGTCGAAACCCTCGACATCGGCGGTCGGGTCGGCCTCGGCGTAACCCAGGGCGGTGGCCTCGTCGAGTGCCTCGCCGAAGCCCGCTCCCGTCTCGTCCATGCGGGTCAGCACGTAGTTGGTGGTGCCGTTGACGATGCCCATCACCCTGGTGATGTGGTCGCCGGCGAGCGACTCGCGCAGCGGACGCAGCAACGGGATCGCCCCCGCCACGCTGGCTTCGTAGTAGAGGTCGGCGCCGCTCTCACCCGCAGCCGCGAACAAGGTCGCGCCGTCCTCGGCCAGCAGGGCCTTGTTGGCCGTGACGACGCCCTTGCCGGCGCGCAGTGCAGCCAGGATCAAGGTGCGGGCCGGCTCGAGCCCACCGATGACCTCGACGACGATGTCGACGTCGTCGCGGGCGACGAGCGCGCTGGCGTCGGTCGTGAAAAGGCTGTCGTCGACGGGCAGGTCACGCCTCTTCTGGATCCGGCGCACGGCGATGCCGGCCAGCTCCAGCGGCGCCCCGACGCGTGCGGTCAGGTCCCCGGACGAGGTGTGCAGCAGCCGCACGACCTCGGCACCGACGGTGCCGCAGCCGAGCAGGGCAACCTTGAGGGGACGGGCCATCAGATGACCTCGACCCCGGCGAAAGGCTTTTCGCTGCAGCAGGCGCAGCCCTCGTGGCTGGCCTGTGCGGGCCGAAGCGCGATGCGGGCCCGGGCCGCCGCGAACAGCAACAGCGCGATCACCACCACGGAGTACGCCGCTGCCGCCGCACCGCCGGCCAGATCGGCGACGAGCAGCCCGACTGCCGCCAGGACGCCGACCAGGGCCAACAGGAACAGCGCGGCCAGCCGGGGCGGGGGTTTCACGGGACGTCCAGTCTGAGCAGGTCGTCCTCGGTCTCGCGACGGACGAGCAGGCGGGCCCGGCCGCCGCGCACGGCGACGACCGGGGGGCGGGGCACGTGGTTGTAGTTGCTGGCCATCGACCGGTGGTAGGCGCCGCTAGCCGGCACGGCGACCAGGTCAGCGGGGGCCAGATCACCCGGCAACGGCACGTCGTGAACGACGATATCCCCGCTTTCACAGTGCTTTCCGCACAGGGTGACGTTGCGCGGCTCGGCGGTGCTGATGCGCGAGGCGAGGACCGCCGTGTAGTGCGCGTCGTAGAGCGCAGTGCGGATGTTGTCGCTCATCCCGCCGTCGACGCTGACGTAGGTCCGCAGCCCCGGCAGGTCCTTGACGGTGCCCACCTCGTAGAGGGTGACCGTCGTCGGGCCGGCGATGGCCCGGCCCGGCTCGACGGCCAGGCGCGGGACGGCCAGCCCGTTGGCGGCGCACTCCTTCTCCACGATCGCCCGCAGGCCGTCGGCGTACTCCTTGACGTCCATCGGGTCATCGGCGGCGGTGTAGGCGATGCCCTGCCCACCGCCGAGGTCGAGCTCGGGGAGCACCACGCCGTGCTCGTCGCGGACGGCCGCGAGCAGCCCGACCATCCGGTGGGCGGCCAGCTTGAAGCCGCGGACGTCGAAGATGTGCGAGCCGATGTGGCAGTGCAGGCCGACCAGCTCGAGCGACGGCAGCGTCAGCACCCGGCGGACCGCCTCCGCGGCCGCACCAGAGGCGAGGGAGAAGCCGAACTTCTGGTCCTCCTGCCCGGTGGCGACGTACTCGTGGGTGTGCGCCTCGACCCCCGGGGTGACCCGGACGTAGACCCGCTGGCGGGTGCCCGCCCGATCGGCGACCGCTGCCAGCCTGGCCAGCTCCTCGAAGGAGTCCAAAACGATGCGGCCGACCTTCGCCGCGACGGCCCGCTCCAGCTCGACCATGGATTTGTTGTTGCCGTGGAAGAGCAGCCGCTCGACCGGGAACCCGCTGGCCAGCGCGACGGCCAGCTCACCGCCGGTGCAGACGTCGAGGGACAGCCCCTCGTCCGCCACCCAGCCGGCCACCGCGGTGCACAGGAAGGCCTTGCCCGCGTAGTAGACGTCGGCCCCGGCGAAGGCGTCGCGCCAGTCGCGGCAACGGGCCCGCCAGTCGTCCTCGTCCAGCACGTAGGCCGGGGTGCCGAACTCCGCGGCCAGGTCGCGGACGTCGACGCCGCCGAGGTGCAGCGCACCGCCCGGGCCGCGCTCGGCCGTAATCGGCCAGACCGCCGGCTCGAGGTCGGTCAGCATCTCACTCACATCCGGACCGGGGCGGAGACACCGAGCAGGCCGAGGCCGTTCTCCAGGACGATGCGGGTGGCGCGCCAGAGCAGCAGCCGCGGCTGGGCCGTCGGCGCCGGGTCCTCATCGCCCTTGGGCAGGACCTGGCACTCGTCCCAGAACCGTTGTGCAGCCTTGGCTACCTGCTCCTCGAGGTAACGCGCGACGCGGTGCGGCTCGCGCAGCTCGGCGGCCGAGGCGACGACGCGCGGGAACTCCCCGAGGGCCAGCAGCAGCTCGGTCTCGCGCGGATGGCTCAGCAGGGACAGGTCCACGTCCGCCGGGTCTGGCTCGGGCAGGCCGAGCTCGGCCGCCGCACGGAGCACCGACGCGGCGCGCGTCGCGGCGTACTGCACGTAGAACACCGGGTTGTCGCTGCTCTTGCGCGACCAAAGGTCCAGGTCGATGTCGATCGTCGCGTCGACACTGGAGCGGGCCAGCGCATAGCGGGAGGCGTCGACCCCGAGGGCCCCGACGAGGTCCTCGAGGGTGAGCACGGTGCCGGCCCGCTTGCTCATCTTCAGCGGTGTGCCGTCGCGCACGAGGTTGACCAGCTGGCCGATGAGGATCTCGAGGTTGCGGCCGGGCTGGTCGCCAAAGGCCGCGCACATCGCCATCATCCGGCCGACGTAGCCGTGGTGGTCGGCCGCCAGCATGATGATCACGCGGTCGAAGCCGCGCTCGCGCTTGTTGAGGTAGTAGGCCAGGTCGCCGGAGATGTAGGCCGGCTCCCCGTCGCTCTTGATGACGACGCGATCCTTGTCGTCGCCGAAGTCGGTGGTGCGCAGCCAGACCGCGCCGTCGCTTTCGTAGACGTGGCCCAGCGACCGCAGCCGCTCCAGGGCGTGCTGCACCGCACCGGAACCGTGCAGCGAGCTCTCGTGGAAGAAGACGTCGAAGTCCACGCCGAAGTCCTGCAGCGACCGCTTGATCTCCGGGAACATCAGCGCGACGCCCTCGCGCCGGAAGACCTCCTGCGGATCCGGCTGGTCCAGTGCATCCGGGACGAGCGCGAGGACCTGCTGCGCGATCTCCTGGATGTAGGAGCCGCCGTAGCCGCCCTCGGGCGTCGGCTCACCCTTGGCGGCCGCGAGCAGCGACTGCGCGAAACGGTCGATCTGGGCGCCGTGGTCGTTGAAGTAGTACTCCCGCGTGACCTTGGCGCCGCTCGCCTCGAGCAGCCTCGCGAGCGAGTCGCCGACGGCCGCCCAGCGAACCCCGCCGATGTGGATCGGCCCGGTGGGGTTGGCACTGACGAACTCGAGGTTGACGATCTCGCCGGCAGCAGCGTCGTTACGGCCGTACGCCGGGCCTGCGGCGACGACGTCGACGGCCACTTTGGCGAGCGCGGCCTCCGCCAGCCGCACGTTGAGGAAGCCGGGTCCGGCCACCTCGACACTGGCGATCCCCTCCACCTCGCGCAGCCGCACGGCGACGAGCTCGGCGATCTCGCGGGGCGGACGACCGGCGGACTTGGCGAGCTGGAGGGCGATGTTGGTGGCGTAGTCCCCGTGCTCGCGCTGGCGCGGCCGGTCCACAGCGACCTCGACGGGCACGTCGACGTCCAGCTGACCGTTGTCCACGCAGGCGGCCACGGCGGCCTGCACAGCAGCGGCGAGCTCGGCGGGGGTCACCCATCGAGGCTATCGGAGCCGCCGCGAGGGCTCACCGCAATACAGTGAGGGCGCACGCCCCCCGAACCACACCACGACCCAGGGACCACGATGGCTCAGCGCTCTGCTCCGACCAGCTCCCGCGCCGCCGTCCGGCGGGCGAAGTCGGCGCCGGTCAAGAAGCCGGTCCCGTGGGGCTTCGCCGCCGGCTCCGTCGCGCTCGCCGCCCTGCTCATCGGGACGCTCGTCTTTGCCGTGACCCACACGGGCTCGGCGGCGCCCAGCCCGCTCCGTGACGCCGACCAGGCCGTCGGCAACCTGGTGAAAGCGCCGACCGCCGAGCTGACCCGACAGCACAAGACAGGCAACCTGAAGTACGCCCAGAGCCCGCCCGTCGGCGGGAGCCACAGCCCCATCTGGGAGAACTGCGCGGTCTACCCGACGCAGATCCCGAACGAGAACGCCGTTCACTCCCTCGAGCATGGCGCCGTCTGGATCACCTACGACCCGTCACTGCCTGCCGCCGACGTCGCCAAGCTCAAGGCGAAGGTCACCGGCGACGGCTACCGCCTGCTGAGCCCGTACCCCGGACTGAAGAGCAAGGTCAGCCTCCAGGCGTGGGGCCGCCAGGTGTTCGTCGACACGGTCACCGACAAGCGCATCGACACGTTCCTGAGCAAGTACACCCAGGGACCGCAGACCCCCGAGAGGGGCTCTGCCTGCACGGGCGGCACGAACGTGACGGGCACGACTCCCGCTGAGACGCCTGATGTGAAGACCGCGAGCGGCTGAGGGCTCCCGGTCAGGCTCCAGTTCAGGCCTCGGGCAGCCCGGCCAGGCGGCGAACCGTGCCGATCAGGTCATCGGGGTCGAACGGCTTGGTGAGGTAGGCATCCACGCCGATCCGGTCACCCCGCCGGAGGTCTGCCTCCTGGGCGCGGGCGCTGAGCAGCACGATCTTGACCCCCGCTGTGGCGGGGTTGGCGCGGAGTCGGCTGACGGCCTCCCAGCCGTCCATCTTCGGCATCATGACGTCGAGCGTGATCACCACCGGGTCGACGGCACAGACCTTGTCGAGGCAGTCCTGGCCGTCGGCGGCTGTCGTAACCTCGAAGCCCTCGAGCTCGAGGTTGACGGTGATGAGCTGGCGGATGACGTCGTCGTCGTCGACCACGAGGACCCGGCCCAGGCTCAGCGACATGCGCGCGAGGCTATCTGCAGGGTCGTGACTCGGGGCGCAGGCACGACGAACGCGGGCTCGGAGCGACCGGCCGTGACTGCTAACCTCACGTCGCCCGAGCCCCCGTAGCTCAGGGGATAGAGCGCTACCCTCCGGAGGTAGAAGCGCAGGTTCGAATCCTGCCGGGGGCACCGATCATTTACGCCTGTCATGCGCGATTTCGGCAGATGAAACCGCAGATCTGGACAGATTCTGGCCAGATGTAGGAGGGTCTGCTGGACCTTTCAGGACAGTCTCGGTTAACCGCAGCCCGGTTCACCGAGGCCGACGAGGCGAATTCACGGCCGCGTAAGTGGCCACTCG
>JANLPD010000269.1:0-4010 GCA_031367045.1 Frankiales bacterium
CCGTCCTGGGCAGCCCAGGAGTCAAGGCCCAGCAGCGCGAGGGTGTCTACCTGTGGCACGGCCCGCACGGCTACTCGCTGCGCTTCACCCACCCCGGAAAGGCCCGGGTCATCGTGTCTGGCGTCATCACCGTCAGCCGCGACGTTTCGCAGGTGAAGCGGGTTGCCCTTGAGCGCGATGACGCGGTGCGAGTAAGCGATCACGGGCGTGCCCTTGCTTTTCGATTCACCAATTCTGGCGGCCTGGACGGGGTCGACTTCGCGGCCGAGTGCTCCAAGACGGTGCACGTGTCGCTGCGGATCGCCGGTCACGAGGCCACACCAAACCAGGTGTTCCTCGGCAAGGCCCGAACCTCACCAACCAGTGTGCCGTTCACCATCGAGCGGGCCCACGACACCCAGCCGGCCCGCATCTCCTGACGGCGGCGGTCACGGCGCCGGACGGCGGCCAGGACGCTGTGTAAGCGGCTTGATCTCCGGCGCGTGACCGGGGGACTGCGGAACAAGGATGCTCCCGGGGGCGGTTGCCTGCTATGGCGAGGCGACGGTCGACAGATGGGAGCAGGGACGAGATGGCATCGGCGGGCAAGGTGTGGTTCATCACGGGCGCTTCGCGCGGTTTCGGGCGGGTGTGGGCCCAGGCCGCGTTGGACCGTGGCGATCGGGTGGCGGTCACGGCGCGTGACACCTCCCGCCTGGAGGATCTCGTTGACGCGTACGGCGAGGCGGTGCTGGCGCTGCAGCTGGACGTGACGGACAGGGCAGCTGCGGGCGCGGCGGTGCGGCAGGCAGCTGAGCGCTTCGGTCGCCTGGACGTGGTAGTCAACAACGCGGGGTACGGGCAGTTCGGGGCGATCGAGGAGGCCTCGGAACAGGAGTTCCGAGCCCAGTTCGAGACCAACGTCTTCGGGGCGCTGTGGGTGACGCAGGCGGCGCTGCCGATCATGCGCGAGCAGGGCAGCGGCCACATCCTGCAGGTCAGCAGCATCGGTGGCGTTGCTGCGTTTCCCAACACCGGCGTGTACCACGCCTCCAACTGGGCGCTGGAGGGCTTAAGCGAGTCGATGGCCCAGGAGGTTGCCCCCTTCGGGATCAAAGTGACGCTGGTCGAGCCGGGTGGGTACAGCACCGATTGGGCCGGCAGCTCGGCGCGTCACGCCGACCCGCTGCCGGCGTACGACGCGATGCGGGACAAGCCGCGCGCCAGCGCCGCCAAGCGGGGTGACCCGGCGGCGACCGCTGCCGCGGTTCTGGCAGTCGTGGACGCCGAGGAGCCGCCGCTGCGCTTGCTGCTGGGGGAGTTCCCCACGCAGCTGGTCAAGAGCCTCTACGCCGACCGCCTGGCCACCTGGACCCAGTGGGAGAGCGTCTCCAAGCAGGCGCAGGGAAACTGAGCCTTTCGTCGCGGGGGAGCCGGGGCGCCGCGCCGCGCAGTCGGTCGGCATCCACTTGATGACGTTGTGGTTGGCTGGATGCCGCCGGACAGGGCTAATTGGCGACGGCGACGAACGTGCTTTCGGGGTCGGTTGGAAGGATCCGTTCGACGACGAAACCGGCTCCCTGGATCAGGTCTGACAGTTCAGGCGCGGTCCGTTCACGGGCCCCGAACAGGACGAACATGTGTAGGTCGAACTCGAATGCGACGCGGGACTCGGGGTTGTTGGTGGCTCGTTCGGGCAACGTCTGGTCCATCACGAGTAGCTCTGCTCCGGCGGGCATGGATCGGCGGCAGGCCTTGAGGATGTCTCGAGCGCGGTCGTCCGGCCAGTCGTGCAGAATTTGCCGCAGGAGGTAGACGTCGCCTCCGCTTGGCACCCCGTCGAAGAAGCTGCCCGCGACCGCAGCGCAGCGGTCGTCCACGCCGAGCCCCGTCAGTAGTTGCTGTGCGCCGATGAGCCCGCTGGCGAGGTCGAACACGGTGCCCCGCGCACGGGGAGCGGCTTGCAGGACACCGCCCAGCAAGGCGCCGCTGCCTCCCCCGACGTCGACGATCCGATGGGCGTGGGAGAAGTCGTAGTGCTGCAGCAGACAGGTGAGGAAGCGGGTCGTCTTGCTCGCCATGAACGCGTTGAAACGGGACGCGGCGCCAGGCTCGTTTCGCAGCTCGTCCCAGAACGACTGTCCGTGGGCGATCTCGTACGGGACGCGGCCGTCCTTGATCGCGGTCGGCAGTTGCGCCCACGCGGCCCACCAGCTGTCCTGGGCCCGTCCCACGGCGGTGCTCTTCATGCTGCCCGGCGCGTCCACGCGAAGCAGGTCTCCAAGCTCGGAGTTTGCGAACCGGCCGTCCTCCGACTCGGTCAGCACGCCGAGCGCAGTCAGGCACCGCATCAGCCGGTGCACGAGAGCAGAATCTGCCCCAATTCTCGAGGCCACCGCAAGCGGCGCGAGCGGGCCGGCAGACAGTACATCGGCGATCCCTAAGACCGCGGCTGCACGGATGACCTGGGTCGCACGGAAACCACCGATCAGCTCGTCCAGCCGCTCGCTCGGCTCCACACCCCGACCCTACGCAACAGCCCCACGACGCCGGCTGATGCCACGGACGGCAACCGAGGGATGGGATCGCTGGCGGGGCCTCGACTTGCACGTCCCGCCCTGACAACATGGCGCAGGCCTCGAGCAGCGGGCCGCCGCCTCTAGACGGGAGATGGCTGTGCGGATGCCCTCGCGAGCGGCGATCGGTTCGTTGGTCCTGTCTGGAACCGCCTTGTCGGTGCTTCGGTCACGAAGCCGATCAACCTCTTTGGCTAGGCTGCCCCGCTCGGTGCTCGGCGTCTGCGTCGGGTTGGGTGCGCTGATCGCCGGTAACGAGATGACCGGCAAACCGGTCCCGTTCCTGCGGTGGTCGGTGCTGCGGCTCGCTCTGGGCAGTAGGCACCTGTCGACGCACTGGCAGGTCGGTGATGGTCGCGAGGAAGCCCTGGCCGCATACGTGCTGGGGCGTGCTCGGGCCGGCGACATCGACGACGTGATCCGAGTTGTCGACCAGTTTTGCTACCAGCAAAGCATCATGATCAATATCGGCGACGAAAAGGGAGCAATTCTCGACCGGGTCGTGGAGCGGGTGCAGCCGCAGTGCGTCCTTGAGCTCGGCACCTACTGCGGGTACAGCGCTCTACGCATCGCAAGGCTGTTGCCCCGGCAGGGCCGAGTGGTCTCGCTGGAGTTCAACCCGGCGAACGCGGCCATCGCACGTCGGTTGCTCGAGCATGCCGGCGTGAGTGATCGGGTCACGGTTGTGGTCGGCACGCTCGGCGACGGCGGCCGAACGGTGCGCCGACTGGGCGACGAGCTGTCGTTCGGCGAGGGGTCGGTGGACCTGGTGTTCCTCGACCACGACAAGAACGCGTACGTGCCGGATCTCGAGATCATCCTGGCGCAGACCTGGTTGCATGCGGGATCTGTGGTTGTGGCCGACAACGTGAAGTTTCCGGGAGCACCGCAGTACTGGGCGTACATGCGAAGTCGCGAAGGCAGCTCCTGGGAGACCATCGAGCACCACACCCACGTCGAGTACCAGTCGGTCTTGCGAGACGTGGTGCTCGAATCGGAGTACCGGGGCAACTGAGGTCGGCGCCAACCTGGCTGCCACTCAGCTTGATCGTCTTGTCGGACGTCGAGGATGCGTTCCAGCTCGCGTTCGCGCGGGTGAGGGTGAAGCTGGCTCGGGGTAACTGTTGGTGCAGAGCACGGTCACCTTTCCGCCAGGGGGGCCGGGCAGAATACGCCCGCAAAGGCGGACATCGACTCCCCGGTGCTCTCGGCCCACAGCCAGCAAGAGTAGTCAGCAGGGGGCCGGCTGTGTGATGGTGAGCCTGGGGGAGCGGAGGCCTGCTCTCTGCGGAGAGCGGGGGTCCCACGGTGACGACGATGGCCAGCTCTCGATCCCGGCGTACCGCATGGTGGACCGGCCTGCTCATGGTGCTTGCGCTGCTGCAGGTCTGGCCTGCGGCGGCTGCCCGTGCGTCCGTTTCCCCGACGCCCTGGACGGGGAGCGGGCCGGGCAGC
>JANLPD010000288.1:0-9910 GCA_031367045.1 Frankiales bacterium
CGCCGACCCGGACCTCGCCGGCATCAGCCTGCAGAAGACCGACGATCGTCTTGAACAGCGTCGTCTTGCCGACCCCGTTGGGGCCGATGATCCCGACGATGCCACCGCGCGGGAGTGTGAAGGACAGGTCCTGGATGAGGACTCGGTCGTCGAAGCCCTTCTTCAGCGCGTTGGCCTCGATGACGACGCTGCCTAGCCGTGGTCCGGCCGGGATCTGGATCTCCTCGAAGTCCAGCTTGCGCGTCTTCTCGGCCTCGGTCGCCATCTCCTCGTAACGCGCGAGGCGGCTCTTGCTCTTGGTCTGGCGGCCCTTCGCGTTCTGGCGGACCCAATCGAGCTCGTCCTTCAGGCGCTTCTGCAGCTTAATGTCTTTACGGCCCTGGACCGCGAGGCGCGCGCCCTTCTTCTCCAGGTAGGTCGAGTAGTTGCCCTCATAGGGGTAGGCACGGCCACGGTCGAGCTCCAGGATCCACTGCGCGACGTTGTCCAGGAAGTAGCGGTCGTGGGTGACGGCGAGCACCGCTCCGGCGTACTGCGAGAGGTGCTTTTCCAGCCAGTCGACGGACTCGGCGTCGAGGTGGTTGGTCGGCTCGTCGAGCAGCAGCAGGTCGGGCGCCTCGAGCAGCAGCTTGCACAGCGCGACCCGGCGGCGCTCCCCACCAGACAGGTGGGCGACGGCCTCGTCCGGCGGCGGGCAGCGCAGCGCATCCATCGCCTGCTCGATCTTGCTGTCGAGCTCCCAGGCGCCGGCCGCCTCGATGGCGTCGAGCAGGGGGGCTTGCTCAGCCATGATCGCCTCGAAGTCAGCGTCTGGCGCGCCCATCTTCTCGTTGAGCTCCTCATAGCGGAGCATGACGTCGCGGATCTCGCGGACGCCGTCCTCGACGTTCTCGCGAACCGTCTTGGTGTCATCCAGAGTGGGCTCCTGCATGAGCATGCCGACCGAGTAGCCGGGGGTGAGCTTGGCGTCCCCGTTGGACGGGTGATCCAGGCCCGCCATCATCTTGAGCACGGTCGACTTGCCGGCGCCGTTGGGCCCCACCACACCGATCTTCGCGCCGGGCAGGAAGGACAGGGTCACGTCATCGAGGATGACCTTGTCGCCGACGGCCTTGCGGACCTTTTGCATCGAGTAGATGAACTGCGCCATGAGCGGGAAGCCTAGCCGGGGCCGCCGGAGGTGTGGCTCCCCCGACGGCCCGTGGCGATCAGGCGGCGCGCACCTCCGCGTCCTGCACCTCCTCGAGCTGCTCGTCCGACATCGGCCCCTGGTACTCCTGGTTCGTCGCCGCGTCCACGAGGCCGGCCATCGGGCCCGGGTCCTGCGTAAGCACGGGCGGGGACGAACGGTCGACCTTGGCGCCGTGCCGGCTCAGCTCCAGCCCCACCGTGGCGGCCTCCACCTCCAGCGAGGTCCGCTCCTTGCCGTCCGTGCCCGCCCACGTCTTGGCGAGCAGGCGGCCGGTCACGACGACCCGGTCGCCCTTGCCGATCGAGCCGGCGCAGTGCTCGCCGAGCTGGCGCCAGGCGCTGACCCCGAACCAGAGAGTTTCGCCGTCGAACCACTCGTCCTTCTCGCGGTTCTTCAGCCGCGGTGTCGCGGCGACGCGGAAGCCCGCGACGGAGACGCCGCTGGCGGTGACCCGCAGCGTGGGTGGCTGGGCGACGTTGCCGACGATGGTGATGAGGGGCTCGTGCACGATGTCCTCCACTGCTGTCCCGGCAGAGGGTCCGCCGGCGTCGAGGACGACGTTGGGCCACGGCGACCACCGGCGGTAGCGGCGTACGCCGGTCTGTGGACAGCGACCTCAGGCGTCCACAGGGCGGCGCGACAGGAGCAGCGCGGGCTCATCGGTGATGAGGCCGTCCACGCCCACGAGTTCGAGCAGCTGCGCGTCCACCGGCCGGTTGACGGTCCAGGCGCGGACGGCCAGACCGGCCAGCTGAGCCGCCGGCACTGCATCCGGTGCCGCGAGCAGAGCCGGGAGGGCCAGGTGGACGGCGGTGTCACCACGACGTACCGCGCTGCGGACGGTCGCCTCCGCGGACTCGCGTCTCGCGGAGATCACGGCCCGGGCCAGGTGCGGCGCGCGCCACTTCAGGGCGTCGAGCAGCTCGGCGTTGGCGGACGACACGACGACGTCGACCGGCGGCGCACCGTCCAGGCAGCCGACGACCGCGTCGACGAGCTCGAGCGGCCTCGGGTCCGCCTTGAGGTCGAGGACCAGCAGCCCCCGACCGGACACGGCGACCACGACCTCGGCGAGGGTGGCGATCCGCCGACCGCCGGGCAGCTCGACCCCGTGGAGCTCGGCGTACGACGCGAGGCGCACCTCCCGCGGGTCACCGGCCACCCGGCGCAGGTCGGCGTCGTGCCAGCAGACGGCGACCCCGTTGGCCGTGAGCCGGATGTCGACCTCGACCCCATGGGCACCGCTGCGTAGGGCAGCGGCCACGGCCGGCACCGTGTTCTCGGGACGGTCGGGACGCGGGTAGCCGCGGTGCCCGATGATCTCGGTCACCACGGCTGCTGGGGAGCTAAAGTCAGGGTGTATGTCACTCGACGAGCGTCGGCAGTGCGGGTCCCGTCCGGGCCACGGCACGGTCAACGTCACGTGACGGTCAGGCGAACTCTCAGCGCCCGTCGGTAGCGTGCAGCCCGAGCGCCCGTAGCTCAGCTGGATAGAGCGCCGGCCTTCTAAGCCGGATGTCGCAGGTTCGATCCCTGCCGGGCGCACAAGAGCGTCAACCGGCTCCCAGGGCTGTTCTTCATCGGAACGAGCGACCCGGTCCCGGATTGCGCCAGAGGCACGGCCCCCTGTAAGCAGCGACCGACCTGGCGGGCAACACCGCAGCTAGCGCTGGCTTAGCCCCGGCTAGGCTAGAGCGTTGCCGATGATCTTGGTGGCGTCGCTGAGGGACTCGGGCAGGAAATACGTTTCGGCGTCGTCGATGAGCGCGAGATGATCGCGTACAGCCTCGGGAGTGAGCTCCGGCAGGATTGCGCCCGGCGTCTCTGCAACGAAGATCCGAGCAACTCGGCCGCCGGCCACTGAGTAGATGTTCCCGGTGACGGCGCAATCTTCGTGCGCCAGGTAGGCGACAACCGGGCTAACCGACTCGGGGGTGACCTTCGCGGTCAGGTCACCCAGCAGCTCTTCGGTCATGCGGGTGGCGGCGATCGGGGCGATGGCGTTGACCTTGATGCCCCGCGAAGCACCCTCGAGGGAGAGCACGCGGGTCAGACCAGCGAGTCCGGCCTTCGCCGCTCCGTAGTTGGCTTGTCCGAAATTGCCGAACAAGCCAGACGCTGACGTCGTATTGACGATACGGCCGTAGCCCTGGGCTCGCATGAGACGAAAAGCGGGCTGAGTGACGAACATGGCCCCCTTGAGGTGAACGTCGATCACTGCGTCTACAGCAGCGGAGTCCATCTGGTGGAACGCCTTGTCGCGCAGGATACCGGCGTTGTTGACGACGATGTCGACACGACCGAACGCCTTGACGGCGGCAGAAACGATCGCCTCTCCGCCCTCGGCGCTGGCAACACTATCGTGGTTGGCCACGGCTTTCCCACCCAGAGCGAGGATCTCGTCGACCACAATGCTGGCAGCAGATGCGGACGCACCGTGGCCGTCCACCGAGCCACCGAGGTCGTTAACGAGGACGGATGCGCCGCGTCGGGCCAGTTCGAGGGCGTGCGACCTTCCCAGCCCGCCGCCTGCGCCGGTGATGATGGCGACGCGACCGTCGTAGCGAAGTTCATTCATGAGTTGGGAGTCCTTGTTCGCTTGGTACTCGTGGCGTTGGTAGTTGTCGGGGGTGGCTTTCTGGCATTCGTCGGAGCGGGCTCAGTGGTGGGTTGGGAAGTGAAGGACACCAGCACCGTAAGAAGGGCGCGCTTCTGGTCCGCGCTGAGCCTCGCGTCCAGGTGAATGGCGTCCTCGGTCGTCGGCCCGCCGTCGCGACTCGCGCTCGACCCGATCCCGACGGCCTGGCGCATCAGTGTCTCGACCGAGACGCTGAGAGCGTCCGCGAGCGCACCGAGCACCTTGATCGACGGGAGCGCCAGCCCATGCTCGATCTGGCTCAGGTAGGGGTTGGAGATGCGAGCAAGTTCGGCTGCTTGGCGCAGGCTCAGCCGGGCAAGTTCCCTTTGGCTGCGTACGAAGGAGCCGAACGCCTCGTGGGCGGGACTTCGGTCGGCTCCGGTCTCATCAGCTACGGCCGACATCTCCCCTCCGCCACGGCGTGCACCCAAGAACGACTGTTAGATAAATCTTAGCAGCCGCTAGATGTCTCGTGCTGGTTCGGTCCGACCTTCGAGCAAGTCAGGGGTCGCGGGCCCGAGGAATTCGGCGACGACTCGTGCGAGCAGGGGTGCGTTCCCGTCATTCTGCATGTCATGCCCCGCGGAGAGCACGTGTAGCTGAGCTCCTGGGATTCGGCGGGCGAGCAGGGCACCATTCTCCGGCGGGGACACCTCGTCCCGGCTTCCGTGGACGACCAACGTGGCTGCCTGGATCGAGCCGAGAAAGGGGATGCTGGACCAGGTGGAAACTGCGAGCATTTGCCCGAGGAAAACGTTCAGTTCGCTCACCGATGTGCCAAACGGAGTCGAGTCGGGCCAGGTGCCCGTCGCAAGCCCGCTCCATCCACTTCTGGCCGGCGCTGCGCCGACGCCGCACGACGTTGCAACCAGGACAAGGCGGGATACCTGGTTCCCAAGGTCGGCGGCCAGCTGCTGGGCGACGAGACCGCCGTGCGAGTACCCCAGTACGTCCACCGCGCCTAGTTCGAGTGAGTCGAGGACCTCAGCCACGAGCCGTGCCTGGGCGGGGATCGACACTGGAGCTGTCGGGGATGAACTCCGGCCGACCCCGGGTGCGTCAATGGCTAGCGTGGATCGCCCGGGGGACGCTTTCAGGAATCGCCGCCAGGTCTGAACCGGACGGGTCAGACCGTTCAGGAGAAGCAGGGGGACTCCGCTTCCCGCCATCTCGTAGTGGATCCGCAAACCGCCGGACTCGAGAACTCCGAGCACAGCGCAATCTGCCCTGTCGGGCGCTGTCAAGAAGTGGCGCGCACGTAGCTACCGGGCGCCACCTCGCGCGCGGGGTGCTCGGAAGAACCGAGCACGGCGCTTGCTGCGACTTGTGGGCCGCCGTGCCCGGCGATCCAGCGCGCCCAGTCCTGCCACCAGGTCTCGTCGTGCAGGGTCGCCCCCGCCTTCCAGACCTCCGGGTCGGCCGCAAGCTCATCGTTAGTCCAGTGTTTGGCTTTGGGGTGAGGCGGGTTGACGACGCCGGCGATGTGGCCCGAGGTGCTCAGAACGAATCGGCTCTTTCCTCCCAGTAGCTGCGTCGTCTTGTAGGCCGATACCCACGGGACGATGTGGTCATCGACTGCTGAGAGCACGTACGTGTCGACGTCGACCTTTTGTGGGTCGACGCGATGGCCGGCTATGACGAACTCTGCCTTCGCGAAGTCATTGCGTAGGTAGCAGGAGCGCAGGTATTCCGCGTGCATTCTGGCTGGCATGCGGGTGCCATCCGCGTTCCACGCCAGCAAGTCGAACGAGGGGGGCTGCTCACCCATCAGCCAGTTGTTGACGACGTACTGGAAGACCAGGTCGTTGGCCCGAAGCAAGTCGAAGGTGTGCGCCATCTTGGACGACTCCAGGTAGCCCTGCTTCGCCATGCGCTTCTCGAGGCCCGTGATGGTCTGTTCGTCGGTGAAGGCACCCAGCCCGCCAGGAACGCTGAAGTCCGTGTGTGTGTTAAGGAAAGTCGCGGACTTGATCGAGTGATCTCCCACGTGCGCGTTGTGCGCCAGCCCGATCGCGGTAAGGGTGCCGCCCAGGCACAAGGACACGGTGTTGACGTCCTCCGCGCCGGTGATCTCGCGCACCACACGCACGGCGTCGAGCGGGCCTTGAAGCAGGTAGTCCTCAAAACTAAGGTCGCCCATCGATGAGTCCGGGTTGCGATAGCTGATCGCGAACACGGTGTGTCCGTGCTGAACAGCCCACTCGATAAGGCTCTTACCGGGAGCAAGATCCATGATGTAGTACTTGTTGATCCACGGCGGGCAGAACAGCAGCGGGGCTGCGTACACGGTCTCGGTCTGCGGCGCGTACTGAATCAACTCGATGAGATCGCTGCGGTAAACGACGGAGCCCGCTGTTGCGGCTACATTCACGCCGACCTCGAACGAGCTTCTGTCGACCTGGGCGGGCCAGCCGTCGTTGTGGCGAAGGTCATCAAGGAAGTTCCTCGCTCCGCGAACCAAGCTCTTCCCCCCGGTGTCGAACGCGCGGCGGAGTGCAGCCGGGTTTCCGACGAGCGTGTTGGTGGGGGAGAACGCATCTAGCATGATCGAGGCGCCCATGCGCGCCTTGACCCCCTCGACACCCTCAAGCCGTGCGGCATCCAACAACTCGAAGACCATCTGCGTGGTCAGCAGGTATTGCTGCGCCAACCAGAAGAAGAACGGATTCTCGGTGTAAGCGAGGTCCGTGAAGCGCTTGTCACCCTTGGCGGGGGAGGCCGGAGCCGGAACGTCGAGCCCGAAGACCTGGGCCACCGCGGCACGGGCAGCTGCGGCGGAACCTAGAACGAGTCGCGTGTTCGCTGCAGCTACGCCGAGCGGGTTGCGTATGAGGGCTGGGACGCTCGCGAGCAGAGCCCGTCCGAATGACACGGGGTCTGCCGCGGCGACGGGGTCCTCCACGATACCGAGCCTGTCGAAGATCGATGTCACTTGATCTTCACCCGCGGTGAGATCGCTGGCGGCATAACTATCCGATGTGCCGCTCAACTTGCTCTCCTCGCCTCAGGGATGCGTCGCTGGGACGCGGCGCTCACTTGCTTGACAGAAGTGACCAATCTTACGGGGAGGGGACGCTCGCGTCGTTCGACTCCACGTAACTTCGGTAGACACTTAGCAGGGCACGCTTCTGTGGCTCGGACAACCGAGTGTCCGACCGGATGGCAGTCTCGGTCGCGTCGAGGTCATGCTCGTTGTCGGCGTTGATGAGGCCCGCCTGCTCGAGCAACGTTTCCGCGGACACGTTGAGAGCCTCGGCGATCGACTTGAGTACGCGAACCGACGGCTCGTGGAGCCCGCGCTCGACCTGGCTCAAGTACGGGTTCGAGACGTCAGTCAGCGCTGAAAGCTGTCGTAGGGACAAGTTTGCCAGTTGTCGCTGTCCACGGATGAACCCGCCCAGCAGGCGCAACTGGTGATCCTGCTGAGCGGTCATCTGGTCGACCTTCTGGTTGTCTCTCGGCATCCCGAGAGAAGTCAGGCGGACTTCGCCGGGGTGATTGCGGCAGCCACCTGAAGGGCGAACTCGCGCTGCGTCTTGAGCAACTCGATGGCGAGGTCATAGGCGTAGGTCGTCACGGCTTCGGCGCTGGGCAGCGAAGCAACGCCCGAGAGATCGGGGGTCGGCAGTGCATCGGTGGCCTTGGTCCAGGCCTGAACAGCCTCGACGGTCAACTGGTTGCCCTGCTTGATGGTGGAGATGAGCTGCTCGCGAACCTGCTCGGCAAGCTGGGGGATCTCGCTCGAGGTAGGCACGGACTTGGCGCTGGTAACCATCGATTGCTCCTTGGAGTGTGGGTGGCTCGGGGTGAGGAACGGTTTTGCACACCATATCCACCGGGTGCTAGATATGTCAAGCGCCACTCGGGTATTTCATGTGATCTTGGTTGAACGAGTCGCCAGCGGTTCTGGCTGGTTTGGGGGGTTCCGTCGTTTGTTGCGCATGCCGGATGGCCGGCGGAGCGGGTGGGTGGTGTCCAACTCCACTCCACGGAGGTAGGCCATCAGCGGGTGGAATCCGAACGTCTGCTTCCAGGTGGCGGCGGCGTTCTGCTTCTCACCGTGCGACAGCGTGATCGTCGCGTGGTCGACGATCAACCCGGCTGTCAGGTCTGGGCCGGCGCCAGCAGCCCACGCTCGTTCCCGGGCGGCGGAACGGACCTCCCGCAGCCGCGCCAAATGCGCCGCATCGACCCGGTCAATGACCCGCCACGCCCTCGGGTCGCTGGCGACCACAGCGAGCAGCTTGTCCTGATCACGCAACGTCGCCAGGTGTGACAGCGCATTGAGCCACCATCGGCGATCGCGACCGCCAGATCCGCCAGCACCCGACCCGGAGCATCCACCAGTCGGCAGCGCCTTGTAGGTGTCCAGCAGCTGCTCGGTCCACCCGTCCACCAGGCCCGTCAGCTCCGTCAGCTCGCGCCACAACGCGACCCCCGACCGCGACACCAAACCCATCCCAGTCGCAGTTACCTTGACCAGCCCAAACCGCCGGTTACCTTCACATACGGAGTGGCTTTCTGTTCTGATCTGAGATTCTTGGCAGTCGCAAACTTAAGTTTCCCGTACAGGACAGGTATTTCCGTGCTTTAGGCGCCGTGTGGCGGCACTCGCGTAAAAAATTGAGGTTTACAGTCGCTTGGCAGATCTAATGCGCGTTCTCGTCGCTGCGAGACTGCGGTGGTAGTAGTTTCTGCTCGTAGGAGAGGAAGCGACTCATGAAGACGGATGCACGCACGGACAAACTGCAAGGACGCGTGGCGCTGGTCACCGGGGGAACACGAGGTATCGGCGCTGCGATCTGCGCGAGCCTGGCGAGCCAGGGCGCCGACCTGGCGGCAGGCTATGGCAGCGACTTGCAGCGAGCATCGCTGTTTCTCGAGGAGTTCAAGTCCGCATTCCCGAACCAGACGGCGACCCTTCATCAGGGAAACATCGGGAACGCGGACGACTGCCGTCGCGTAGTGGCCGATGTCATAGCAGAGCACGGACGCTTGGACATATTGGTCAACAACGCCGGCATCACGGTCGACAGGACTGTGGCCAAGATGACAGACGACGACTGGTTCAAAGTGTTGAGCGTCAACCTCTCGGGCGCGTTCTTCCTTTCGCAGGCCGCGCTTACCCACATGTTGGAGCGAGGAACCGGGCGCATCATCAATGTCTCCTCGATCATCGGCGAGACCGGCAACATTGGCCAGGCGAACTACTCGGCGTCGAAGTCGGGACTGTTCGGGCTGACGAAGACGATGGCGAAGGAGGTTGCCTTCCAGCTCAAGCGGGCCGGAAAACTGACCGACGACTCGATCGGGATTACGGTCAACACCGTTACGCCTGGCTTCATCATCACTGAAATGACCGAGGCCGTGCCCGAGAAGGTGCTCGACTCGATCAGGGCGCAGATTCCACTGGGGCGCTTGGGTCGGCCCGAGGAGATCGCGAGGGTGGTCCACTTCCTCGCCGCCGACGCCTCATCCTTCATCACCGGGCAGGTGTGGGGCATCAACGGCGGCATGGACATGTAGGAAGCGCGATTGCCGCATCAGCGCGCACGCTCACCGTTCGCCGTTGCTACTGGTAGACATCGACGAGCCCGCGGTGGATGCATTGAACGCGTCGCTGGGTCCGGACCCGTGCGGGGTCAGCGCGGTCAACCGCCCTCACGCACGCCGGTCGCTGGGGGTTGTCCCGCAGACAGGCCTTCTGTCACGCGGCGAAGCTGTAGAACCCGCGGTCAGCCAGGCACAGCATCCCCGGCCGCAACCGCCCGAGAAACACCGTGGACAAGGCTGCCTCAGACGGTGTGTACGCCCGATCTGCGCCTAGAAGATCGCGTGCCGCACTCGGCCAGCGCGAGGACCCGGGCTTGCGGTGAGCGTTCGCCCTTGTTCACCCCCGGGCCGCCCGACGAACTCATCGTTGGCGAGCCCGTCACCGCCCGAAGGATTTCGGGGCCGACCCAGGCCATGGCTCCCGGCTAGGGCGCGCTGCTGACGGGGTCCTCAACCGGCAGGACGGGCAGCGGACACGGGCGCTCGTCCATGGCTCGTACCCGCCGTTCGATGGGATCTTCTGGCAG
>JANLPD010000290.1:0-1843 GCA_031367045.1 Frankiales bacterium
CGTCGAGTCCCCGGACGAGCCGGATGAGCGAGGAGCCGCGGTCGTCGGCGCAGTGCAGGCCGTCGCGACACTCGACCCGACCGCGGGCGGACTGCAGCACGGTGCTGAGAACCGGACCGGCGACCCGACCGGCGGACGCGGCGAGCCGCACTCCGCGCCAACGCGCCGCGGCGCCGTCGGCGTCCAGCAGCGACCACAGGACAGGGGGCGAGTCCATCTCGGGGGCGCACCACCAGTCGACCTCGCCGCCAGGGCGGAGCAGCGCGGTGGAGGAGCCGTCCCCCAGGAGGCGGTGGGCAGCGACGGGCGGCGCGTGGGGCGGCGCGCTCACCGCACCTTCCCGGCCAACTCGCGCAGCGGCGGCTCGTAAGCCTCGCCGAACGTCGGGAACGGGTGGACCACGTCGGCGAGCACCGCGATCGGGACCTGCGCACGGATGGCGAGAACAGCTTCGGCCAGCCACTCGTCGGCGTGCGGCCCGATGGCGGCGGCGCCGATCAGCACGCCCTTGTCGCGGTCGGCCGTGAGGACGAGGCGACCCCCGTCGTTGCCCTCCGTGATGGTCCGTGCGACGTCACCCAGGTCCAGGACCGCAGTCACGACGTCGATGCCCTGATCACGGGCCCGCTCCTCGGCCATCCCGACGCTCGCGACGGCCGGGTCGGTGTAGACGGCCCGCGGGATCGCCCGGTAGTCGGCGGTGCGGTCGCGACCGAGCAGGTTGTCGCTGACCACGCGGGCCTGGTAGTTGGCTGCGTGCGTATAGGGCGCTATGCCCGTCACATCGCCGGCGGCCCAGACGTGCTCCTGGCCGTTGACCCGGCAGTGGTGGTCGACCTGCAGGGCCCCCTGGTCGTCCGGCTCGATGCCCAGGGCGACGAGCCCCAAGCCGTCCGTCGTCGGCGTACGCCCCACCGCGACAAGGACCCGCTCGACCTCCAACGTCGTCCCATCGGACAGGTGCAACTTGGCGAGGCCGGCTGCGGTGAGCTCCGCACGCTCCACCTCCACCCCGGTCCGCAGGTCGACACCGTCGGCGCGCAGGGCCTTACCCAGCAGCGCAGCGATGCTGGGCTCCTCCTTGCCGGCCACCTGCGGCCCGGACTCCACCAGCGTGGTGCGTACGCCGAAGCGCACGTGCACCTGGGCGAGCTCGCAGCCCACCGCACCACCACCCATGACCAGCAGCGAAGCAGGACGGTCCTGCGCTGACAGCGCCTCGTCGCTCGTCCAGGTGGGGACCCGGTCCAGCCCCTCGATGACGGGACGGACCGGCTGCGACCCGGTCGCCACCACGAGGTCGGTCCAGCCGAGCTCGCGCCCTTCGACGTCGAGCACCCCCGCGCGCACCACCACCCCCCTGCCGCGCACGACGACGACGCCCAGCTTCTCGGCTCCCGCTGCCGCCCCGCTGTCGTCGCGACCCGCTGCCACCTCGTCGCGGCGCTGCACCGCTGCCCGGTAGGCGAGGTCGTCGTCGTCGAGCCTGAGGGAAACCGCCGAGGCGCCGAACTCCTTGGTCGAGCGTGCCTGCTGGCGCACCTGGGCGCTGCGCAGCATCGCCTTGCTCGGCATGCAGGCGACGTAGGGGCATTCACCCCCGACTCTGAGCGTCTCGACGAGCGCCACCGACCGCCCCTCGCTGGCGACGGCGCGGGCGACCGCCTCGCCAGCCGAACCCGCACCGAGCACGATGACGTCGAAGGACTCCATGTCCTCGGCTTCACCACTGGCGCCTGTTCTCACACCTGACGGCACAGCGGGCCGCCGGTGAGGCAGTGGCGAGCCCTACAACGTGTCCAGGGCCTGGACGAGGTCGGCCAGCAGGTCGTCGCTGTCCTCC
>JANLPD010000316.1:0-1762 GCA_031367045.1 Frankiales bacterium
CCGGTCTGACCCGCGCACGTTCGCGCGCCGCAGACCAACCTCGACCCGACCGTCCTCGTGCCCGCGCTGCTCAGCGACCGGGCCCGGTGCGCCACCCGCCTGCGGGCAGCGTGCACCTACGTCGTGAAAGGCTTCCCGTGAAGACCATCCGCACCGTCACTGCTGGGATCGCGGTGTCCGCCCTCGCACTGACCGCGGCATGCGGCAGCAGCGCTGCCAAGACCGTCAGCAGCCAACCGGGCAAGGCGTCCAACGCGACGGCGTCTGAGTTGCGCCTAGGCTACGTAGCCAACGTCACCCACGCCACTGCCGTCTACGGCATCGCGACCGGCGGCTTCCAGCAGGCCCTCGGCGCCACCAAGCTCAAGGCGTCGGTCTTTTCGGCCGGACCGGCCGCCATCGAGGCGCTGCGCGGCGGCGGTCTCGATGCCGCTTTCCTCGGTCCCAACCCGGCGGTCAACGGCTTCGCGCAGACCAAGGGCAAGCTGCTGCGCATAGTTGCCGGCACGACCAGTGGCGGCGCCGCCCTCGTGACGAGGCCGTCGATCACCTCGGTCGAGCAGCTGGCTGGCAAGAAGATCGCGACCCCGCAGCTGGGAAACACGCAGGACGTCGCGGCCAAGTCGTTCTTCAAGAGCAACAACGTCAAGGTCACGGTCGTCAACCAGGAGAGCTCGCAGACGCTAGAGCTGTTCAAAGCAGGGCAGATCGACGGCGGCTGGGTGCCGGAGCCATGGGCCAGCCGGCTCGTGCTCGACGGCGGCGGCAAGGTCCTGGTCGACGAAAAGACACTATGGCCGGCCGGTCAGTTCGTCACCACGCAGCTCGTCGTGCGCAAGGACTACCTCGACTCCTACCCGGGCACCGTCCAGGCGCTGCTGAAAGGGCTCATCGAGGCCACCGCCATCGTGGTGACCAAGAGCGATGCGGTGCAGACAACCGTGAACAAGCAGCTCAACAAGGACACCGGAAAGTCCCTCGAGCCCAGGGTCTTGGCGGCCGCCTTCGGGCATCTCACTCCGACACTCGACCCGATCGCCAGCTCCCTCGCGACCAGCGCCAAGAACGCCCAGGCCATCGGCCTGCTCAAACCGGTTGAGCTCAAGGGCATCTACGACCTGACGATCCTGAACCGGCTGCTGGCGGCCGCCGGCCGACCGGCCGTCTCCGACGCCGACCTGGGCTCCTGATCGTGCCCGCTCCCGCAGACCACGACGCGAAACCAGGCCCCTCATGACCGTCCTCGACACCATGCTGCGACGCAGCTCCTCTCTCCCTGGCACTGACGGGGTGGGACCAGCTGTCGCGGTCCGCGGCGTGAGTAAAAGATTCGGCAAGGGGCCGATCGTGCTCGACGACGTCAGCCTCGACGTGGCTCCGGGTGAGTTCCTGTGCCTGCTGGGAGCGAGCGGGTGCGGCAAATCCACTCTGCTCAACCTCATCGCCGGCCTGGACAAGCCGACGGCCGGCGAGGTGTCAACGCCTGGTCACCGTCCCTCGCTGATGTTCCAGGAGCCGGCGCTGTTCCCGTGGCTGACTGCCGGGCAGAACATCGAGCTCGCCCTCCGGCTGCGCAACGTCGCCAAGAAGGAGCGGCGGGACGAGGCCCAGCGCCTCCTTTCCCTCGTCCGGCTGGAGGGCGCAGGGGACAAGCGTCCGCACGAGCTCTCCGGCGGCATGCGTCAGCGCGTCGCCCTGGCGCGCGCCCTCGCACAGGACTCCAAGGTCCTGCTGATGGACGAGCCGTTTGCTGCCCTCGACG
>JANLPD010000381.1:0-1670 GCA_031367045.1 Frankiales bacterium
CAGCAGTCGCCAGCCACCTGATCAAGCTCCAGGGTGGGCTGCTCCTGCGCGCCATCGTCACGACCGACACAGCCAGCAATCCCGTTGCGCTGGACCTGTCCCACGTGCGCTCCATCGCCTGATCCGGGCTCGGGCAACGAAGCCCCGCGTGAGGGGCGGGGCTTCGTTGCGCACATCTGATGGCCACCGGCGGAGCGGGCCACGCCACGCTGGCTCCTGTAGCTGCAGGCCGTGTTGACGCTTCGGCGGCCCGCCGAGTCCCGGGTCGCGGGCAGTCGTCGGGTGAGGTAGGCAGTGCACATGACCCGGCGGTGGCTGTTCGCCGATCAGCTCGGTCCGCAGTTCCTGGACACGCCCGATCAGCCGGTGCTGCTGGTGGAGTCCCGGCGCGTCTTCGCCCGCCGTCAGTTCCACCGTGCAAAGGCCCATCTGCTGTTGTCGGCCCTTCGCCATCGGGCCGCCGAGCTGGGTGGGCAGGCAGTGTTCCTGCAGGTGGACAGCTACGACGAGGCGCTCGACCAGCTCGGCGAGCAGGTCACCGTCGTGCAGCCCACGTCGTACGCCGCGGACGGTTTCGTGCGGGCCCGCTGCATCGAGGTGGTCTCGTGCGAGGGCGCCTTCGCCACGAGCAGGGAGGAGTTCGCGGAGTGGGCTGCGGGCCGAAAGCGGCTGCTGCTCGAGGACTTCTACCGCTGGCAGCGGCAGCGCCACGACTTGCTGATGGACGGTGAAGACCCGGCCGGCGGAAAGTGGAACTACGACCACGACAACCGCGAACCGCCGCCGAAGGCGAGCCGGCTCGACCTCCCCGAGCCCTGGTGGCCGCGCGAGGACGACCTCGACGCGCAGGTCCGCGAGGACCTCGACCGCTGGCAGCGGGACGGCCTCGTCAGCTTCGTGGGCGACGACGGCCCGCGCTGGGCGCCGGCGACCCGGGAGCAGGCCCTGGCCGCACTGGCCCATTTCGTCAAGTACCGGCTCGCCGCGTTCGGCCCGCACGAGGACGCGATGCTCGCCCAGGACCCGTGGATGGCGCACAGCGCGCTGTCACCCGCCCTCAACCTCGGGCTGCTGCACCCGCTGGAGTGCGTGCGCGCGGCGCAGCAGGCCTACCGGGTGGGCGCCGCCCCGCTGGCGAGCGTGGAGGGCTATATCCGGCAGGTCGTCGGCTGGCGGGAGTACATCTGGTCGATCTACTGGCACGTGCCTCGGGACTACCGGCAGCGCAACGCCATGCAGGCCGATCAGGACCTGCCCGGGTGGTTCCGCAGCCTCGACGCCGCGGGCGAGGTGACGGCCCACTGCCTGCGGTCCGTTTTGGCGGACGTGCGGGAACGCGGCTGGGTGCACCACATCCCGCGCCTGATGGTGCTCGGCAACTACGCCCTGCAGCGCGGCTGGCGGCCCGAGCAGGTCACGGCCTGGTTCCACGAGGCCTTCGTCGACGGCTACGACTGGGTCATGCTCCCCAACGTCGTCGGCATGTCGCAGCACGCCGACGGTGGCCTGATCGCGACCAAGCCGTACGTCAGCGGGGGCGCCTACATCAACCGGATGAGCGACTACTGCGGAGCGTGCGCCTACGACCCGAAGGTGCGGGTCGGGCCCACCGCCTGCCCGTTCACCGCGGGCTACTGGGCCTTCCTGGACCGCAACGCCGACCGGCTGCG
>JANLPD010000440.1:0-8916 GCA_031367045.1 Frankiales bacterium
CCCTCGCCAAGCGCCCCGTGGTGCTCACCCACCCGAACAGCACCGTCGCCCTCGCCTATACCTCGCTCGCCGACGAGGTTCTCGCCGCATACTCCCTGAAGGTGGCTGCATGAGCCCGAAACGGACCACTGTCCAGGCCGCCCCGAGGCCGGACCGCAAGGCCGACCTGCTCGCCGACGTGATGGGGGCCGCGGCGGCGCGACCGCTCCCGGCGAGCCCGCCGCAACTGCCGGTCGACCTGGGACCCGCGCCAATGCCCCCGACCCCGCTGCTCGAGGTGAAGGTCACGCCGCTGCGCTGGTCGCTGCCCATGGTCGAGGCGCCGGATGCCGGGATCGGCCTCAGCGTCCGGCTCGGCCCGGTGAAGGTCTCCCTGGCGTTCGGCTGACCCGCTGGATCCTCAGCGGACGGCGGCGAGAGCCTCCGGGAGGGTGAACGCACCGGCGTAGAGCGCCTTGCCGACGATGACGCCCTCGACGCCGTCGACCGTGGCGATCGAGCGCAGGTCGTCCAGCGAGGACACCCCACCGCTCGCGATGACCGGCCGGTCGGTCGCCGCGCACACGTCGGCGAGCAGCGCCAGGTTGGGGCCCGTCAGCGTGCCGTCACGGTGCACGTCCGTGACGACGTAGCGGGCGCAGCCCTCGACGTCGAGGCGGGCGAGGACGTCGAAGAGCTCGCCCCCGTCGCGCGTCCAACCACGCGCGCTAAGGGTCGTCCCGCGAACGTCGAGACCGACCGCGATCTTGTCGCCGTACCGCGCGATGGCGGCGGCGCACCACTGCGGCGACTCAAGAGCGGCGGTGCCGAGGTTGACCCGGCGGCAGCCGGTGCCGAGCGCGGCAGCGAGCGACTCGTCATCGCGGATACCTCCCGAGAGCTCCACGTCGATGTCAAGCTGGCCCACGACGTCAGCGAGCAGGGCGGCGTTGGAGCCTCGGCCGAAGGCGGCATCCAGGTCGACCAGGTGCACCCACCGCGCGCCACCTGACTGCCACTGGAGGGCAGCCGCGACCGGGTCCCCGTAGGCGGTGGCGGAACCAGCGGCGCCCTGCACGAGGCGCACGGCCTGACCGTCTGCGACGTCGACGGCGGGCAGCAGGACCAGGCTCAACGGTGGCTCCTCGACAAAGTGGTGACGACGGGTAGGACGGCGAGGCCCAGAACGGCCAGCCCGAGCCGGGCCTGGGTGCTGTAGACGAGCTGCCAGATGACGATCTGGACGACCGCCCAGCCGAGCAGGAGGGCTCCCACGAAGCGCGGGTCGGCAGCGCCGTATCTGCGTCGGCGGCGCTGCGGCAGGGCCGGCAGCGACGGCCGGAGGCGCTGGGCTCTGTCCTTGCGCGCACGGCGGCGGGCGGCCTGGGCGCGGTCGCGCTCCCTCGCAACCTCCCGCAGCGCGCGGGCCTGGGCCCGCTCCTTGCTCACCGGGCACTCACGCTGTGCTCACAACGTGGCCAGCCAGTTCTCGAGCAGCGTCGCGCCGGCGTCGCCGCTCTTCTCTGGGTGGAACTGCGTTGCGGCGAGCGGCCCGCGCTCAACCGCCGCGGCGAACCGCTCGCCATGCACCGCTGTCGTCACGAGCGCGTCGGGCACCTCGCGGGCGGCATAGGAGTGGACGAAGTAGAACCGCTCCGCCTCCACGCCGCGGAACAGCCGGGACCCGTCGGGCACCTCGACAGTGGACCAGCCCATGTGCGGCACGATGTCGGCCTGCAGGCGGGTCACCTCGCCGGGGAGCACGCCGAGGCCGGCCGTCTGCTCGCCGTGCTCGACACCTGTTTCGAACAGGATCTGCATCCCGACGCAAATGCCGAGGACCGCGCGTTGCTTGCGCAGGCGCTCCCGCACGACCGTCCCACCGGACACCGCGGTGAGGCCTCGCATGCAGTGCGCGAAGGCGCCGACCCCGGGTACGACAAGACCGTCGGCCTCACTGGCCGCACCCACGTCGCCGGTCACCGTGACGTCGGCACCGACCCGGACGAGAGCGCGCTCGGCGGAGCGCAGGTTGCCGGAGCCGTAGTCCAGGACGACCACCTTCACGGCAGGTCCTCGTGCCGACCGAGGACCGGCGCGTCGTCCTGGCGGGGCTCGTGGTGCCGCATCCACATCGCCCGCAGGTTGGTGCCACAACCGACAAAGGCGCCGGCAAGCAGCAGGACGTAGAGGACCGTCACGGCCTTCACGGCGAAGCCGCCCTCACGACGAACCCGCGTTTCACAGCGAACCCTTGGTGGAGGGCACTCCTGCCACGCGAGGGTCGATCTCGCAGGCAGCCCGCAAAGCCCTGGCCACGGCCTTGAACTGCGCCTCGACAACGTGGTGGGCATTGCGACCGGAGAGGACCCGGACGTGCAGGGCGATCCCGGACTGCGCCACGAAGCTCTCCCAGATGTGCTTGGTGAGCGTCGTGTCGTAGGACCCGATGAGCTCAACGATCTCCGGCTCCTGGTGAACGAGGTAGGGCCGGCCGGACAGGTCGACGGCGGCCTGCACCAGACACTCGTCGAGCGGGACGAGCGCATCGCCGAAGCGGCGGATCCCGACCTTGTCCCCGAGCGCCTCCTTCAAGGCTTGCCCGATCGCCATCGCGGTGTCCTCGACGGTGTGGTGGGCGTCGACCGGTAGGTCACCTTTGGTGAGGACCGTCAGGTCGAAGCCGCCATGACGGCCGAGCTGGCTGACCATATGGTCGAAGAAGGGGACGCCCGTGTCGGACGACCCCTGTCCGGTGCCGTCGAGGTCGAGCTCGACGCGTACGTCGGACTCCTTGGTCTTGCGCTCCACAAGCGCCGTGCGGGCCATGTGAACAGGCTATCGGGCCGGCTGGCCACGAGATTGGCGGCGCGCTGCTGGGAGCGACCTTGATCATCGTGTCCGGGAGGCGGGACCGACCAGCTCCGAAGCGGACACGATGACCTTGCTGCCCAGAGGCAGCTGCCCGCAGACCGCGGCCGGCATGGGGTCCCGTCAGGACAGGACGGCAGCAAGTGCCGCCAGGAACGCCGTCGTTTCGGACTCGGTGCCGGCGTTGACGCGGAGCCAACCTGACAGGCCCGGACCCAAGGACACGTCGCGGACGAGGACCCCGCGGTCGAGCAGCGCCCGCCACACGGCGGGGGGGTCGCCAAAGGGCCCGAACAACAGAAAGTTCGCCTCCGTCGGGACGATCGTGAGGCCGAGCTCGCGGATTGTCCGGACCATCCGGTCGCGCTGCTGCTTGACCGCCTCGACGGTCGCGAGCAGCTCGTCGGTCCGGGCCAGGGCAACCCGCGCGGCGACCTGCGTGAGCGCCGACAGATGGTAGGGCAGGCGCACCAGGCGCAGCACGTCGACCACTTCAGCGGAGGCGGCAACGTAGCCCAGCCGGGCGCCCGCCATCGCGAACGCCTTGCTCATCGTGCGCGACACCAGTAGTCGCGGGTGACGGTCCAGCAGGGTGACAGCTGAGGGCACGCTCGCGAACTCGGCGTACGCCTCATCGACCACGACGACGCCCGAGGTCGCCTCGCAGACCGCGTCGACGACGTCGAGCGTGGTGACCGTGCCCGTCGGGTTGTTGGGGGTGGTGATGAAGACGACGTGCGGTCGGTGCGCGCGCACCGCCGCAACGGCGGTGCCGGCCGTCAGCGTGAAGTCGGCCGCACGGGGGACGCCCACCCAGCCGGTTGACGTGCCGGCGGCCAACAGCGGATGCATGGAGTACGACGGCTCGAAGCCGAGCGCCAGCCGGCCCGGTCCCCCGAAGGCCTGCAGGACCTGCTGCAGGATCTCGTTGGAGCCGTTGGCGGCCCAGACCTGCTCGACCGACAGCACGACGCCGGTCTGCGAGGACAGGTATCCGGCCAGCGAACCGCGAAGGGCGAGGGCCTCCCGGTCCGGGTAGCGGTTGAGGGTGCGCCCGGCCTCGCCGACGGCGCGCTGCAGGTCGGCGATCAGCGCGGCGGACGGCGGGTGAGGGTTTTCGTTGACGTTGAGCTGGATGGCCTCGGGCAGCTGGGGGGCGCCGTAGGGCTGCTTTCCCCGCAGGTCGTCCCGAACCGGGAGGTCGGTCACCTGACGCGGACCTGCACGGCCTCGACGTGGGCCAGCAGATCCTCGGAGGTGCCGAGCGCCGTGACGTGGGGGGCAACCTCGGCCAGGGCTGCGGCGGAGTACTGCACGAGCGACATGCGCTTCTGGAAGGACTGCACCGACAGGCCAGAGGAGTGGCGGGCCGTGCCACCGGTTGGCAGCACGTGGTTGGAGCCGGCCAGGTAGTCGCCGAGCGAGACGGGCGAGTGGCCGCCGACGAAGACCGCGCCGGCATTGCGGACCCGGCGAGCGCGCTCCGGTGCGTCGACGGTGATCACCTCCAGGTGCTCGGCCGCCCAGGCGTCGACAACCTCCAGGCCATGGTCGAGGTCGTCGACGAGGACGTGGGCGGACTGGCCGGCGAGCGCCGTCTCGACCCGCACGCGGTGCTTGGTCGCGGGCACCTGCTTGTCCAGCTCGCCATCGACGGCATCGAGCAGATCGCTGGACGGCGTGACGAGCAGGCACGCTGCGAGGGGATCGTGCTCGGCCTGGGCGACCAGGTCCGCCGCCACGTGCGCCGCAACCGCCGAGTCGTCGGCAAGGATCGCGATCTCGGTCGGCCCGGCCTCGGAGTCGATGCCGGCCCTGCCCTGAACGAGCCGCTTCGCAGCGGTGACGTAGACGTTGCCCGGCCCGGTGATGACATCGACGCGCTCGCAGCCCTGCACGCCGTAGGCGAACATCGCGATCGCCTGCGCACCGCCGACGGCGTAGACCTCGTCGACACCCAGCAGCGCGCAGGCGGCCATGACGACCGGGTTGGGGCGGCCGCCGAACTCCTGCTTGGGAGGGCTCGCGACGGCAAGCGACCCGACACCGGCCACCTGCGCGGGAACGACGTTCATGACGACCGAGCTCGGGTAAGCGATGCGCCCGCCGGGGACGTAGAGGCCGACCCGACCGACCGGGACCCAGCGCTCGGTGACGGTGGCACCGTCGACGACGTCGACGACAACGTCGTCCCGAAGCTGCGCAGTCGCTACCCGACGGGCGCGGAGCACTGCCTCTTCCAGCGCGGCCCGGACGGCTGGATCGAGCTCGGCCAGCGCGGCGGCGAGCGCAGTCACCGGGACCCGGATGTCGGCAAGGGTCACCCCGTCGAGCTGATGGGTCGCCTCGAGGACGGCGGCCACACCCCGGTCGCGCACTCCCTCGACGATCGGGCGGACAACCTCGACGCCCGCACTGATGTCGAACGCCGCGCGGGGCAGCAGCGGCCGCGGGTCCTCAGCACGGTGACCTCGCAGGTCGATCCGGGTCAGCACGGCTTGGCTCCTTCGCTGGATGGGGCGCTCAGCCTATCGGCGGGTCCACCTCCATCCCACGTGAGCGGCCGGGCGGCGTACGACCGGACAGGACCGCCCCACCGCCGTACGTTCAGCGCGTGCCCCAACGGCTGCCGCTCTTTCCCCTCGGACTCGTGCTGTTCCCGGGACTGGTACTACCGCTGCACGTCTTCGAGGAGCGCTACCGCGTGCTCGTCAACGAGCTGATGGAGCTACCCGAGCAGGAGCGCCGCTTTGGCGTCGTCGCGATCCGGCAGGGTCGCGAGGTCGGCGGGGGCGGCATCACCGGTTTGCACAAGATTGGCTGCGTTGCCCACCTGCGCCACGTTCAGCCGCACGAGGACGGCCGCTTCGACATCGTGACGCTGGGGGTCGAGCGGTTCACGCTGGAGGAGATCGACACCAGCCGGCCGTACCTGACCGGCCAGGTCAACCTGCTGCCTGACGAGCCGGGCGAGGACGCCGTCGTGCTCGCGGCGGCTGTCCGGTCCGGGTTCATGGACTATGTCGCGGCACTCGGGGAGGCCGGTGGGGACATCATCGATCTGCCCGAGCTGCCGGAGGACCCGCAGGTGCTGAGCTACCTCGTCGCGGCAACGGTCGTGGTGGACCTCGATGACCGCCAGCGCCTGCTCGCCGGGGTCGACGCCTCCGCCCGCCTGCGAGCCGAGATGGCGCTTTTGCGCCGGGAGTCGACGCTGCTGAGGACCCTTGCCGCGGCGCCCGCGCCCGACCTGGCACGCCGACCGGTCAACTTGAACTAGTGGCCCACACGCTGTCCGCAATGACCTGCGCGCTGGCGGCCGGCGCCTCGCGCTCGCGTACGAGCGTAAGGGTGAGGAAGGCAGCGAGGGCGCCGATCGGCCAGCCGACAAGGCACTGCTTGGCGACCAGGGACACGCTCTGCCTGACCACCCCGGGACGGCCGGCTCGCACGCTCTCGACGAAGTCCGCCCGGCCGACCCGCGCCCCGACCTTGGAGGCGATCAGTGCCGCTAGGACGCCGCCGACGACGAGGCCGACGACGACGGCCGGTGCGTGCCTGCGCGCGACCACCCAGGCGATGATGCCCAGGCCCGCGCCGACCACGAGTCCGATCAGTAGGAACGTCAGGTCGGCGCCAAGAAACGCCCGGGGCTCGGGGTCCACGTAGCCGATCCGCTGGGCGTTGACGATCTGCACGTCGGCCTGCGGGGAGACGGCCGCCCACAGCAGGCCGACCGGCGCGGCAAGCAGCACGGAGATGACGGCCACCCCAACTCCGGCGAGGACGTCGGCACGGACGTCACGTCGCAGACCCACTTGCCCATCCTGCCTTGACTGCCTGCGGCCGGCCCGTGCGCCCCCTGCCGGTTGCCGGAGGCGCGACCCTGCCCGGGGTCGCCGACCGGCGACCAGACCGCCCTTGCGTCCGCTCAAGGGGACAGCCACACGCGGGAGCCGAGCGGACGCAAGGGCTGTGGTCGTTCAGTGCCAGTTGTCGTTCAGTGCCAGTTGTCGTTCAGTGCCAGTTGTCGTTCAGTGCCAGTTGTCGGCGGTGCGCCAGACGAGGATGTCGAGGATCCGCAGCCGGCTGACCGGGGTGCCGGCCTCGGCGGCAAGCGCCTCAAGGACGGTGAACGCAGCGGAGTCCGCCCGCAGGTCGTCGCGCATCTGCGTGCAGAGCAGCGTCATGAACTCCTGCCACGACCGGTCGGTCGCGCGCGGGATGACGCCGGGCGCCGTGTAGGCCTCGAAGATCCGCGAGTCGTAGATCGGCACGAGGTCGGGCCGCTTGCGATGCAGAACCTTCGACACGATGGTGCCGCGGACGCCGCGTCCGGCGTACTTCGGCTCGTCGAGCATCCCGAAGATGCCAGCCACGCAATGGATGTGGTCGACATCAGCGTCCTGCAGCGGCACGTCGGGCAGGTCGGCGACGGCGGCCAGGAGGGGCATCATCTCCTTGAGCAGCGCGAAGCGCCCGGCATCGACGTGGGCGCCGATGAGGACCGGCGCGAGCAGGTCCCCGTCGACGAGGGCGGCCGAGCCGTTGGTCACCAGGGTGTCGTAGCCCGGGTAGGCATAGCCGTTGCGGGCGTCGAGGTAGTCGAGCAGCACCTGGTCGGCGTGCTCGACGTCCAGGGTGCCAGCGCAGAGCCGCAAGGTCGCCATCTCAGGCACCGACCGGGAGGCAGCCGGAGCCGAGCAACGCCTTGAGGTCGGCGAACAGGGACGGGGTCGCGCTGACGCGCAGCCGGTCGTCGAGCCGGACAACCGTGGTCTTGGCGCCGGTCACGAGCTGCAAGTGGACCTCCGTCGTCCCGGGGTGGCTGGACAGCACATCTTTGAAGCGTTCCACCACGGGCGGCGTGCAGCGCAGGGTCGGCATCGACACAACGACCGGCCCGCGTGGCCCGGTGGACAGGTCGGGCACCACCAGCTCGCTGGCGATGATCTTGGGGGCATCGTCGCGCTTGTCGATACGGCCGCGGATGAGAACGACCGCGTCCTCGACGAGCTGCGTCGCAGCTGCCTGGTAGGCAGCCGGGAAGAACATCACCTCCGTCGCCCCTTCGAGATCCTCCAGGACGACGAGTGCCCAGGAATCACCCTTCTTGGTGACCTTGCGGGTGACGTTGGACAAGATCCCGCCAACCGTGACCTGCGAGCCGTCGTCGCGGTCCATCAGCGCCGAGATCGGACAGTCGACGGCTGCGGCGATGACGTGTTCGACCCCGAACAGCGGGTGGTCGGAGACGTAGAGCCCGAGCATCTCGCGCTCGTAGGCCAGCAACAGCGCCTTGTCCCACTCACCGTGCGGGACGTTGACGTCGAAGACGCCGACCTCGGTGGCACCTCCCCCGCTGCCGCCGAGCCCCTGGTCGACGGAGGCGAACAGGTCGTACTGTCCGATCGCCTCGGCCCGCTTGGTCTCCATCACCGCGTCGATCGACTCGGCATGGACCTGGACCAGGCCCTTGCGGGAGTGGCCCAACGAGTCGAAGGCACCCGCCTTGCAGAGCGACTCGACCAGCTTTTTGTTGCAGGCGAGCGCCTCCACCTTCTTCAGGTAGTCGCTGAAGTCCCCGAAACGCCCCCGGGACGTGCGCGAGGCAATGACGGAGGCGACGACGTTGGTGCCGACGTTGCGGATGGCCGAGAGGCCGAAACGGATGTCGGTGCCCCGCGGCGTGAAGTCGCTGTCGGAGTCGTTCACATCCGGTGGCAGCACCTTGATGCCCATGCGCCGGCACTCAGCGAGGTAGAGCGCGCTCTTGTCCTTGTCGTCCTTGACCGAGGTGAGCAGCGCAGCCATGTACTCGGCCGGGTAGTTGGCCTTGAGGTAGGCGGTCCAGAAGCTGACCAGACCGTAGCCGGCGGTGTGCGCCCGGTTGAAGGCATAGTCGGAGAACGGGACCAGGATGCCCCACAGCGTCTTGATGGCCGCGTCGGAGTAGCCGTTGGCCCTCATCCCGCTGGAGAACGGGATGAGCTCCTTGTCGAGGATCTCTTTTTTCTTCTTACCCATGGCCCGTCGCAGGAGGTCTGCGGCGCCGAGCGTGTAGCC
>JANLPD010000441.1:0-2494 GCA_031367045.1 Frankiales bacterium
CTCGCCCGCCGTCTTACCGCCGCCGTCGCCGTCCTGGTGCTGCCGCTCGTCGCCGTCGCCGGCTGTGGTGCGCAGAAGTAGGCCTCCATCCGCGCGGAGCTGACTGCTGCTGGCCAGTCCCTGCAGGACGCCAAGGCTCTGACGGTCACGGTGCATGTACAGGACGTGAAGGACGCCCTGCGTGGGCTGTTGACCAAGGCGCCGGGAGGCTCCGCCCCGCAGATCGCCGATGCCGTTCTCCTGGGCAGCGTCGCCGTCACCGTCGACGCCGCCGGCAACAAGACGCTGCGCGAGCTTGGGGCCGGTGCGACCACCGCGCCCACGGCGGAGCGGCTCAAGAGCCTCAACATGGCGATCGTTGTCAGTGGGAAGGACGGCCCGCTCGCGCAGCTCCGTCTGGTCGAGGGGGTGCTTTACGCCAACGTCGACCTGACCAAGATCAAGGCGCTCGTCGAGTCCAGCGGCACCAAGGATTTCGACGCCAAGCTGGACGCCGCTGGCGAGGGCGCTCCGCCGGTGTTCGCCCAGCTGCTAAAAGACATCCGCGCGGGCAAGTGGGTCAAGCTCTCGCTGGTCGACCACCTCAAGGAGATCACCTCCCTGACCAGCGGGCTGTCCCCGCAGGCAGGCGCTGCGTCGAAGTCGCCGGCGCCGACCTTCGACAAGACGTTGTTCGACAAGCTGTACGCCGCTATCAAGCCCTACGTCACCGTCACGGACGCCAATAACAGCAGCCAGGATCGCGTTCTTGACGTCAAGGTGGCACTGAAGCCGGCCGTCAAGGCGGCGCTGGCCTCGTTCAAGGGCGCTCCTGGCTTTGCGGCCCTTGACGGCCTGGATACGGCCAAACTCGACACCCTCAAAGACGGCACGGTCAACGGGACGATCACCCTGAAGAAGAGTCACCTCACCAAGATCACGTTGGACCTGGCCTCGGTGCAGGCTGTTTCCCCGTCAAAGTCGGGGGACGTGGTCACCGGCGGCCTGCTCGTCGTCGACATCGACGACAGCGCCGCGGAGCTGACCGCACCGACCGACGTGTCCAGCACCGACCTCGACAAACTGTTCAGCGAGTTGTTCAGCGGCCTGCTCGGGAGCAGACGCACAAGCCAGCCCTCCAACACCACGCCGCTGCAGAGCTGAGAGCTAGCCGGGGCTCGCTGTGGGCGCGTTGGCACGAAGCGCCAGCTCGAGCTCGAAGCGCACCTGAGGGTCGTCGAGTTGCGGGCCGAAGAGCTCTTTGAGCTGCCCGAGCCGGTAGCCGACGGTCTGCGGATGGACGTGCAGGGCAGCGGCGACGTGCTGGCGCTCTCCCCGGTGCTGCAGCCAGGCCAGCAAGGTCTCGGCGAGGCGGCCCCGGGTGGTCTCTCGCAGCGCAGCCAGTGGCGCCAGCCGCACCTCGGCGAGGGTCGCCACCAGGTCCGGGTCGCGCTGGACGACCATGGCGGCGAGATTCTCGTCCACCCAGACGGGGTCGCCCTCGAGCTGTCCCCGTTCGAGCAGGCCGGCGGCCAGCACTGCGAGGCGCAGGCTGGCTGCCGCCGCCACCGACGGGCGGGCCGGGCCGACGGCGGCCCCGCGCCCCGCGAGTGCGCGCGTCAGAGCCTCGCGGGCCGCAGGCCGGGCCGGGGCGGGGACGAGGGCGACGACGGACAGGGCGCTCGCCACGGCGTACGGCGCGACGAGCACCTCCGGACCGAGCCGGGTCGCAAGGCCCTCGGCCCGGTCGGCCGGGACGGTGACTGCGACCACCGCGTCGGGCAGCACCCAGCCGGCGTTGGCTGCGGCGTCGGCCGCCGCGAGCGCGTCGGCCGTGCCGGAGAGAAGAAGGGCCAAGGCATGGGAGCGCCTCCGGTCGATCTCGCCGGCGCGCGCGGACTGCTCGGCGGCAAAGCCCTCGACGCTCGCGGCGGACAGCTCGTCGATGTAGGCGAAGACCGACTCGGCCAGCGGCATGAGCAGATCCGGTTCCAGACCACCCTCGCGGGCAAGGGTGGCGAAGCTGCGGAAGGCGACGCGGGCGCCGGCCCGGTAGGCGGCGAGCAGCGCCTCCATCGTGCGGCCCTGGCGCAGCTCGCCGCGACCGAGCGCCTGGTAGACGTCGCGGGCGCGGCCCGACAGCGCCGGGTCTGAGGTCCCGGGCAGGTCCAGGAAGCGGCCCAGGGCCACTTGCACCCCGCGCCGGACGCCGTCCCCGAAGGCACCCTCAAGGGGCCGGGCGTAACTCGGGACGTCTCTCGGGATGCTGCTGACGACCTCGTCCACGATGCGCGCGAGGTGTGGGCGCATGGTGTTGCCGAGATCACGCGGCAGATCGCTCCAGGGTGTCGTACCCGCCACTTTCATCCTCCCGCAACAAATTACTGGGAAGGAACGTACCCCGCCGCACGACGACTTGGGCAGCTCGTGCGGGAAGTCTTAGAGCATGACCACGACAGCGCTCCCGCTGGGCGCCGCAGGGCTGCTGCGCCGGGCCGCGAGCTGTTTCTCGACC
>JANLPD010000408.1:0-2107 GCA_031367045.1 Frankiales bacterium
GCGGAAAAGTGCTTACTCTACCAAGGAAAAGGAGCTCCTCGCCATCTCGTTTGGCGGGATAGCCTGGATCCACCGTTCCGCTTGGGTTGGGTGAGGGTCACAAAGCCGGAATACCCTTGCGGTGCTGGAGAATCGGTCTTGTCTAGGGACAAAATCCACAGCCACGAAGAACCTCCGGTAGATGCGAGTGTGCCAGCCCGACCGCTAGATGAATCGTTCGGCCGTCATCAGTGCCGTCTCAACACCCTCTCTGTCAGCCAACAGTCGGCGAGCGATTGCCGGCCGCACCGTCGTCGCAGCCTCGAAAGGCGGTCAAGGAGGACCAACGAGTACGTCGGCGCGTCAGCGGAATCCCCTAATTGCTGGGCAGCGTGAAGCGCACTTCCTACTGTCCGGTCCTACGTCGTCAGTCGAGGCACACCAGCATCTTGCCGACGTTCCCGCCACCGAGCAGGTCGACCAGTGCCTGCGGCGCGGCGTCCAGCCCGTGGCGGACGGTCTCCGCCGACGTCACTGCCCCGTTCGCCATCATTGCGGCAACCTCGTCTTGGAACGTGGCAAGGTCCGAGGCGAACATGCGGGCAAGGAACCCCCGCAGCGTGAGCCCCTTGACAGTGGCCAGGAACAGGTTGGACGGACCGCGCTGCGACCCGTCCATCGCGTTGTACTGTGAGATCTGCCCACACAGTGCAACGCGACCACCCGGGTTCATCACGTCGAGGGCGGCCTCGAGGTGCTCACCACCGACGTTGTCGAAGTAGACGTCGATGCCGGTTGGGGCCGAATCTCGGAGCCGCTCGACCACGGGACCGTCGTGGTAGTCGAACGCCGCGGCTGCGCCCAGGCGCTCCGTGAGGTAGGCGACCTTGGCCGCCGAGCCGGCGCTGCCGATCACCTGATGCCCGCGTGCGACCGCCAGCTGGACGACGAGGCTCCCGACTGCTCCAGCGGCGCCGGAAACGAAGACCACGTCGCCTGGTGCGAGGGCTGCGACCCGGAGTAGGCCGGCCCACGAAGTCAGACCCGAAGGGCCGAGCGGACCGAGGTATCGCGACTCGGTCCGGACGTCGTCGATGGGGACGACGACCGGATCTCCCCAGTTTGTCGTCGTCGTGTCCAGGACAGCGAAGTCGCGCCAGCCGAACCGTTGAAGCACCACATCTCCTGCGGCGAATCCGACCGCCGACGACTCCATGACGTGACCGATGGCCCAGCCGTCCAACGTCGACCCGGGGGTGATCGGCGATGGGTACCCGCCGCCACCCTCGGTCAGCCGGACGCGTACGACTGGGTCCAGCGACATGTACGTGTTACGAACGAGGATTTCACCGGTACGTGGGGCGCGCAGCGGCCGCTCAACCAGGTCGAAGTCGCCGACCTGGGGCATCCCTCGCGGGTAGCGGGCAAGCACCACCTCGCGGCTTGAACTGGGAATCCTTGGCGTCATCGACCAACCTCTTTGACGTAGTGGATGGGAACACCGTCGTCGTCGGATACACGAGCACCTGCTGCCCAGATCACGGGTGGTGAACTCAGATCATCGTCTGGCCACCGGTAGTGCTGATCGCCGTCCCGGTGAGATAGCCGCCGCGGTCGGAGGCCAGGAACGCGACTGCGTTGCCGACATCCTCAGGGGTCTGCAGACGACCCAGGGGGATCTGGGCGAGAGTCGAGACCTTCACCTCGTTCTCGGAGATCCCGTAGTAGCGGGCGTACATCGACCACACGCCGTCGGCGGAGTTGGAGAGCGGGGTCTCGACCGTGCCCGGGCAGACGGCATTGACAGTGATTGCATGCAACCCCAGCTCTTTCGCCGCGACCTGCGTCATGCCGATGATGCCGAACTTCGAGGCGCTGTACGCCGACAGGAGCGGCCACGCCACCTTCCCGGCCTGGCTGGCGATGTTGATGATGCGTCCGCCGCCGCCCTGGCGGATCATCTGCCGTGCGGCGGACTGCACGCCGAAAAAGGTGCCCTTCAGGTTGACGTCCAGGGTTAGAGACAGTGCACGTTCGGTCACGTAGATCATCTCCACGCTCTCCGTCGCGACACCGGCGTTGTTGACGAAGATGTCGAGCCGCCCGAAATGCGAGACCGCCGCAGCCA
>JANLPD010000477.1:0-6881 GCA_031367045.1 Frankiales bacterium
CGTCGACGCGGGGCTGGAGAGTGGCCACGCCTACGGCAAGTCGCTGCGCACCGTGAAGTCCTGTGTGGGCCAGACCTGGTGCCGCTTCGGGGTGCAGGACTCGACCTCGCTCGCGGTGCTGCTCGAGCTGCGCTACCGAGGACTGCGGGCCCCGCACAAGATCAAGCTCGGGGTCTCGGGGTGCGCTCGGGAGTGTGCCGAGGCACGGTCCAAAGACGTCGGCATCATCGCGACGGAAAACGGCTGGAACCTCTACGTCGGCGGCAATGGCGGCTACACGCCTCGCCACGCCCAGCTTCTGCTCACCGACGTGGACACCGACACTCTGGTGCGCACCATCGACCGCTTCCTGATGCTCTACGTCTTCACCGCCGACCGGCTCCAGCGCACCGCCCCATGGGTCGAGGCGACCGGTCTGGACCACGTACGTGCGGTTGTTCTCGACGACAGCCTCGGGCTGTGCGCCGAGCTTGACGCCGCGATGCAGCGGCATGTGGACACCTACCGCGATGAGTGGGAGGAGGCGCTCGCCGACCCGGAGCGCCTGTCGCGGTTCGTGTCCTTCGTCAACGCCCCCGACGTTGCCGACCCCTCGATCACGCGGGTGCCCGAACGCGGGCAGCCACGTCCACCCGGTCCGGTCGACCTCGCCGGACCCATCCTGCAGGTGGTGCGCTCATGAGCTGGAACCCCGTCTGCCCGCTGACCCGGATCCCCCTCGCCCGAGGGGTCTGCGTCCTCGTCGACGGGGAGCAGGTCGCGCTCTTCCGCACCGGACCAGGACGCCTGCACGCGCTGTCCAACCGCGACCCGGCGAGTGGGGCGATGGTCTTGTCGCGGGGCATCGTCGGGTCTCGCGGCGACGAGGACGTCGTCGTCAGCCCGATGTACAAGCAGGCCTTCGCCCTGCAGACCGGTCGCTGCCTCGACGAGGCGGACCTGTCGGTGACCGTGCACGACGTGCGCGTCGTCGACGAGATGGTCGAGGTGCGGTTGCGGTCGGGCGCTGGGCGCTCCGGGCAGGTACGACAGCCGGCCTGACGCTCAGCCCGGTGGCCGGGCGCCCCGCCGGCCGCGACGACGACGGTCCGGCCCTGGGGTATGCGCCCGGGGGGCCGGGCCCGGGGTGCGGGCCAGGGTTGCCGACAGGTCCAGGGGTGGGCCGTCCAGCAGGTCGCGCAAGTCGCGGTCGGTCACGACGACGAGCCGCTGCGTCGCGCGGGTCAACGCCACGTAGAGCGACCGCAGGCCGGCCAGCTCGGAGAGGGCTTCCGCCACGACGCCGTAGGGGTCGACGACGACGCACCCGTCGTACTCCAGGCCCTTGACCTGCCAGGTGTCGACGACGCTGAGCCGCGGGTGCTCCGGCAGCGACCTGCGGACCGACGCGGCAGCGGCCGCGGGCACGACGACGCCTACAGTGCCGCCAACCTGCTCGAGCAGGTTGCTCACCGCCGAGGCAAGATCGGCGACGAAGAGGGGCGCAATGCCGCTGGTACGCACTGCGGCCGGCGCGGCTGCCTTCGGGTCGATGCGGGCGAGCAGGCGGGCTGCCAAGGAGGCGATCTCGGTCGAGGTGCGGTAGTTGGTGGTGAGCGCGGCTTCCCGCACGCGAGCCCGGCCCAGGGCCGACTGCAGGCCTTCGCGGACCTCCTCGACGTCCGGCCAGGCGGACTGTGCCCAGTCGCCGACGACCGTCCACGTCGCCCCCCGGGCGCGCCGTCCGAGCATCCGCCACTGCATCGGCGTGACGTCCTGGGCTTCGTCGACGACGACATGGGCGTAGGTGCGATGGTCCAGGTCGTCGACCAGGTTGCGCTGCTGCTGGCGGGTGCGGTCGGCGAAGGTCGTGACGCCCTTCTCCTGGGCGAGTTGCTCGAGCTCTGCCATCTCGTCCCAGTCGTCGTCCTCATCGACCTCGGGCGGCGGCGGCGGCCCGATCAGCTCGGCAAGCTCGTCGAGTAGCGCCGCGTCCGCATCGGTGACGGATGCGCCGGTGGACCACGTCGACCGCAGGGCCGCCAGCTCATCGGCGTCGAAGGCGCCGCGTGACAGCCGCTCCAGGGGGAGCGACGGCATGGCGGCGAAGACGTCGGCCGGCGACAGCAGGGGCCAGGCCCGCTCGACCGCGGCGACGAAAGCCGGCTCACGTCGGATCCAGGCGGCGAAGTCCTCACGGTCGTCGGCCTCGATGCGGGTCGCACCGGGACGGCGCTCCCAGACCCGCCACGCCGCGTCCACGGCCTGGGACACGAAGGCCTGCCGGCTGGCGTTGGAGCTGCGGACGCCGCGGGACGCCGCCGTGCGGCGGCGGCGGAGCTCGGCCGCATCGACGAGCAGCGGGGTGCCGTAGCGGTCGACCTCCAGGTCGACCAGCTCGGCCGGATGGGCCAGGTGATCGACGGCCCGGCGGAGCAGGCCGGCCATCCGGGCCGAGCCCTTCACCGCCACAGCCTCGGGGAGATCGTGCCGGTCGACGGTGATGCCGCGTGGCAGCACCGGAACCTGGCCGAGGGCCGCCAGGCGGACCGATGTCTCGCCCAGGGCGGGCAGCACCGCGCCGATGTAGTCGACGAAGACGGGGGACGGTCCCACGACGAGCACCCCGCGTCGGCCGTACCACTCGCGCCGTGCGTACATCAGGTAGGCGACGCGGTGCAGCGCAACAGCCGTCTTGCCGGTGCCTGGGCCGCCGGTGACGACGAGCGCGCCATCGTCGGGCGCGCGAACCGCCTCGTCCTGCTCGCGCTGGATCGTGGCGACGATGTCGCGCATGTGCGGCCCGCGTTCCCGGGACACCGCCGCCAGGAAGGCGCCGTCGCCGATCACGACGGTGCCCTCGAGCTGGTCGGCGGCCTCGGGCACCAGCAGCTCGTCCTCGAGCCCCGTGACCGTGGTCCCGCGCGTGGTCAGGCTCCGCCGGCGTACGACGCCCTGCGGATCGGCTGCGGTCGCGCGGTAGAAGGCCGCGGCCGCAGGTGCGCGCCAGTCGACGACGATCGGCTGCTGCTCCTCGGTGCGCAGGCCGAGGCGACCGATATGGAAGGCATCTGCGGGGCCGTCGTCGGAGGCGCCCCGGTCGAGCCGGCCGAAGACCAGCCCTTCACCGGCGTCGTCGAGGTCCGCGCGACGAGAGGCCGCAGCGAGCGCCGTGACGTCTCGCTCGTAGAGCGACTGCGGCGTGCCGGCCCGGGGACCCCCCAGGGTCTCGCGTTCGTGCCGCTTCGCCTGCATGCGCAGCTGTTCGAGCCGGGCGTACGCGCGGTCGACGTGGGCCTGCTCGCGAGCGAGCTCGGTGGCGAGGGTTGCGTCGGTCATGAGGGCGACCAGTGTGCCCTGACCGCTCGCGAGCCCAGCCTGCGGGTGACGCCAACAGCCGTCGGGACCTGTCAACCGGCGGTGGGCCGCGCCGACACTCGGTGGCGGTTTAGCGTGGCGCCGTGGATGAGCGCCGGCGGGGGACCCTTTACGGCGCCGCTGCCTACGCCTGCTGGGGTCTGTTCCCGCTCTACTGGGAGCACCTTGCGCCAGCCGGTGCAGTGGAGGTGCTCGCCCACCGGGTGGTCTGGTCGCTGCTTGTCGTCGCCGGGCTCGTCGCGGTCGGCCGGCGCGCCGACGCGGTGCGGGCCGTCGTCCGCGACCGCGGTCGGCTGCAGAAGCTGAGTGCTGCCGCCGTGTTCATCGCCGTCAACTGGGTGACCTACATCTATGGCGTCACCAGTGGCCACGTCGTCGAGACCTCGCTCGGCTACTTCGTGAACCCCATCGTCACGGTCCTGCTCGCGGTCCTGGTCCTCGGCGAGCGACTGCGTCCCCTGCAGTGGACGGCGGTCGGCGCGGCCATGGTCGCGGTCATCGTCCTCACCATCCAGGGCGGACACCCGCCGTGGATTGCCCTGGTGCTGGCCTTCAGCTTCGGGTTCTACGGGCTGCTCAAGAAGACTGCGTCCGTCGGGGCCGTCGAGGGGCTCGTCGTCGAGACGGCCGTCCTCGCGCCGCTGGCGGTCGTGTTCCTCGCCGTGCTCCAGGCCACCGGACGCGGGACGGCGGTCAACCACGGGCCCGGTCATCTCGCGCTGCTCGTCGGGGCGGGCATCGTCACGGCCGGGCCGTTGCTGCTGTTCGGCGCGGCCGCGACCCGGGTTCCGCTGGCCACGCTCGGCGTCCTGCAGTACCTCGCGCCGACCATCCAGTTCGTCATCGGCATCACCGTGTTCGGCGAGCCGCTCCCGTTGCTGCGCGTTGTGGGCTTCGCCCTGGTGTGGTTCGGGCTCGTGCTGTTCACTCTCGACCTGCTCACGGAGCGGCGCCGCTCCCTGCTCGTCCCGGAGCTGGTCTGATGCGCACCGATCTGCAGGCGCCGCTTGCGCCCCTCACGAGCCTGGGCCTCGGCGGCCCCGCCGACGTCCTCATCACCGCCGAGACGGAGGCCGAGGTTGTCGAGGCGGTCCTGGCCGATGACGCCGCCGTCGTGCTCGGTGGCGGCAGCAACCTCGTCGTCCCGGACCAGGGCTTGCGCGGCACCGTCGTCCGGATCGCGACCCGAGGCGTCTTCGAGGTCCGGGACGGGCTCGAGGCGGCCGCAGGGGAGGACTGGGACGCCTTCGTCGCCGGTTGCGTCGGCGATGGCAGGAGCGGGGTTGAGGCGCTGTCCGGGATCCCGGGCCTGGTCGGGGCAACGCCCGTGCAGAACGTCGGCGCCTACGGGCAAGAGGTCAGCCACACCGTCGTACGCGTGCGCGCCCTGGACCGGCGCGCGGCCACGGTCGTGGAGCTCGACGCCGCTGGCTGCGAATTTGCCTACCGGTGGAGCAGATTCAAGGCCGAACCCTGGCGCTGGGTGGTGCTCGCGGTGGTCTTCGACCTCGCTGCGGACCCGCTGTCGGCCCCCGTGCGGTACGCCGAGCTGGCCGGCGCCCTGGGTGTCGAGCTCGGGGAGCGGGCCCCGCTCGCAGCGGTGCGGTCGGCGGTGCTGGACCTGCGGCGGAGCAAGGGGATGGTCCTGGATCCCGACGATCCGGACAGCCGTAGCGCGGGATCGTTTTTCACCAACCCGGTGCTCGACGACTCGGTCCTGGCGGACCTGCGGGACAGGTTCGGCAAGCTGCCGGCCTGGCCGGACGGGGCCGGTCGCAGCAAGGTGTCGGCGGCCTGGCTGATCGAGCGGTCCGGCTTCGCCAAGGGCTGGGGTGACGGGCCGGTCGGCCTTTCGAGCAAGCACGTGCTCGCCCTGGTCAACCGCGGCGGGGCGACGACGGCGGACCTGATCCGGGTCGCGCGGGCAGTGCGCGACGGGGTGCGGGAGACCACCGGCGTTGAGCTGGCGCCCGAGCCGGTCCTGGCCGGAGGGCTGACCCTGTAATTGCTGGCTGGCCTGCTGTCAGTCCCAGGGCCCAGACCAGGCGACCGGCTCCTGCCCGGCGGCCTGGTTGACGAACTGGTCGAGGTACCAGCGGGCGAACGATCTTTCGACCTCGCCCCAGCCGAGGGTCAGCAGCAAGTCGCCGCGCAGGCAGTAGTCCTCGGCCTCTTCGAGCAGCGCCCCGAACCTCGCCGCCGCCGCGCCGGCCGTGCGGCTGATCTCGCACACGAAATCGACGCGGTCCTGTCCGCGGGCGATGGCGGCCGTGCGGTCCCCGTCAGGCCGCTCACTCGAGGCGCTGTACTGCCGGCCCAGGACGTCGACCAGCTCGAGCAGGCGCCGGGGGAGGTCATGCGCGGAGGAGGGATCGAGCGCCAGCAGCGCCATCTCGCGCATGAGCTCGTCGTGGTGCTCCTCGGCCCGCTGCCAGACCTTCAGCGGGACGGCGAGCAGCCAGACCTGCACCACGTCGAGCGGGTCGGAGTCCCAAGGCACGAAGTGACCGAGCGGCGGATGGCCGTCGACCTGGTCAGGCATGGCCAGCAGCCTAGAGGCTCACACCTCAGGTGGGAACGAGGGAACCCGGACTACTGCATCGACTCGAGCATCCCCATCATCTCCTTGCACCGCGGGCACACCGGGTACTTCTCCGGATCCCGGCCGGGCAGCCACTTCTTGCCGCACAGGGCCGTCGCCGGGACACCGTCGATGGCACTGCGCAAGATGTCCTCCTTGCGCACGAAGTGGCTGAGTCGCTCGTCGTCTCCGTCGTCCAGCTCCGGTTCGCCGACTGGTCTGGTGTCGAGCTCGGTCATGGCGCCAGGGTAGGCGCGCCGGACGCGATGAGCAGGACAAGGCCGAAGTTCATCCGTGAAAGGGACTTCCTGGGCGATGATCGGCGCCGTTGTCCGCGCAGGTTGCTGCGCTTGAGCTCGGGAGGAACGGTATGGCTGACGGGAAAAAGAAGAAGAAGAAAGACGCCAAGGCCAAGTCCGCCAAGCCCGCCAAGTCCGCCAAGTCCGCCAAGTCCGCCAAGTCCGCCAAGCCCGCGCGTGCCACGCATGAGGTGCCGCCAGCCAAGAAGGTCGTCTCCAAAACCGCCGCGCCAGCCAAGAAGGTCGTCGTGGCTGCGCCAGTCGCAAAGACCGCCGCGCCGGCCAAGAGGGTGCCAGCAGCCAAGCGGGTGCCAGCGAAGAGGGTGCCGGCCAAGGCAGCCGCACGCGTAGTGCCAGCGTCGCCATCGGCGGCCAGATAGGCCGTCCTGGCCCGGGTAGGAGCCGTTCCGATCGGGCGCCCGTAGCGCGGATGCACGGGAGAAAGATCATGAGTGGGCTGGGCCAAGCCAATCCAGCGCGGCTCCCGTGCCTTTGCGTCACGGAGCACCTCGGTCGCGTGCATCTACGCCTGCCGGGCGGTGCGAGAAGTCATCCACAGCCGCGCCGCGGCCTCGGCGCGCGGACCTTCTAGCGCGCGGTAAGGGTCGGCGCCCATCAGCGCGTGCGGCGCGGTGTTTACGGGC
>JANLPD010000537.1:0-2035 GCA_031367045.1 Frankiales bacterium
GCCCTCGTCGAGGATCGTGTTCGTGAGCTCGGAGCGCCCGCGGCGGGCGACGAACACCCGGCCGGGCTCGTTGATCCAGATCTCCTCGATCTCCGGATCGTCCAGGTGGCGCTGCAGGGGACCGAACCCGGCGACGGCGTCGTAGACCACCCGCGCGGCCAGCCGCACATCCGACAGCGGCGCCAGGGTGCTCGTGAGAGCCCGCTCGTCGTAGTCGGCCACCACCTCGTCAACGAGAACGCTACGGCGCCACGGTCGGAGAACGGGTCGATACCGCGTCGGCGCACCAGCTCGCGGACCGCGCTCTCGACCGCGTCGACCCCCGTCATCCGCTGAAGGCTAGAGCGTCCGGCTGTGCCCTGCTACCGACGTTGTGGACAACTGCTCGACCGACCCTGACCCGGTGCCCCTTCGTAGACTCGTCCTGGCACCCGAATGGCCCGCCTCAGGATCCGCTCTCGTATGCGCTCGCCGCGGGGAAGGGGGCCCGCTCGTCGTCGTCGGCGAGGAGCTCGTCGACTGGCCGGCGCATGAGCGTCAGCTCGGGGGCGACCTCGGGGCACGGCTACGCCGGCTGCGACGGCCATGACAACCGGACACCGGCGAGGCCCCAGGCGGCTGCGTAGCCCAGCAGTCCAATCTCCAGCAGGCGCTCGTTGATCTCCGAGAGAAGGCCGCCGATCATCAGTGCGGGCACAGCTGACAGCGCGACCAGGATGAGGGCGCGCTTGCGCCTGTCGCCACCGGGGTGCCAGCCGCTGACGACCGCGCCACCGAGCGCGGCGAGCGTCGCTGTGGCGATCGCCGGACCGAAGACCTCGCCGACCAGCTCGGTGACTGCTGCTCCAGCGCCAGCGAGCAAGGAGATCATGCCCAGTGCGGGAACGACCCATCTCCTGCTTCCCCCGAGCTCGAGCGCGAGAGCGAGCGGAAGCACGCCGAGCCCGAGGAACAACGGGGAGATCTCGAACAGCAAAGGGGGCTGATCGCCCGTGACCAGGATGGCAAGGCACTTGGTGGCGATAAGGGCCGCTGCAGTGATCAAGGCACTTCCGGCCACGACACACCACCTGCGCGAGCCGAGACGTGTCAGAGGGGGGGCCACATGGCGGACCATAGCGGTCGGGGGGCGCTACCGGTGCCGTCATGATGCCCCGGCTCCGCCGTCCTACGTCCGAGATTCACGCGTAGGGCTTGTGGTTCGCGACCCAGGCCCAGGCGACATGCTCACCCGCGGGACGCTGATCCGAAAATGGAAGGTGAGTGGGCAAGCGTCGGCGTCGCGGCGGAGCCGTGACAGGTTTGGCGGTGGTGGTCAGGCTGCGGGTTCGAGGGTGACCTTGTAGCCGAGGGCTTCGAGTTGGCGGATGTGGTTGCGCTTGAGCCGTTCGGGTCCGAGGCCGTTGTCGTAGAAGTCGGCGCCGAGGTCGTGGAAGTGGGCCTCGTCGTCGGACAGCAGGTGTCAGATGATGACCAGGATGGAGCGACCGACCGCGACGATGGCCTTCTTCTTGCCTCGGCGACGGGCAATCCGTCGGTAGCGCTCACCCAGGAACGTGTCGGTTCTGCTGGCGGCTACTGCGGCTTCGCCCAGGACGCGGGCGAGGTAGGCGTCGCCGTGGCCGGTGGCTCCGGTGCCCTTCTTGCGGCCGGCGGATTCCTTCACGCTGGGGGCGAACTTGGCCCTCGATGTGAGGTGCCCGGCGGTGGGGAACCGGCTCATGTCCAGCCCGATCTCGGCGATGATCACGTGCGCTGCGGTGCGTCCGACACCCGGGATCTCATCCAGGCGGGCCACCGCATCATCGAAAGGGGCGATCTGCTCCTCGATCCTGGCGTCCAGGGCGGCGATGTCGGCGCTGATCGCGTCGATCCGGGCCAGCATCCGACTCAGCAGGAACGCGTGGTGGTCGGTGAAGTGACCCACGAACGCCTCCTCCAACTGGCTGATCTTGCTGCGCATCCGGGACCGGGCCAGCTGCGCCAAGACCTTGGGGTCACGCTGGCCACCGATCAGCGCAGCGAGCATCTCGCG
>JANLPD010000542.1:0-1981 GCA_031367045.1 Frankiales bacterium
CAGCAGCTGGAAGGGGGTACGCCCCGTGCCGCCGGCCCGCGCGGCGCTGCCGCTGGCGTCGAGGTTGTCGGGCACCGCGAAGGCCGTGCGGAACAAGCCGGGCTCGGCGCGGGCAAACCGGATGTAGCCGGTCCCGACGGCTTGGAATTGAGCGCGGGCATCCAGGACCCGGTCCCCGTGGGCCGGCAGCGCATCCTGCTCCGCCTCAATCGCCGTGGCGAGGGCGGACTGCGCGGCGTCGCAGACCGCACCCAGTAGCGCGGCTCGGTCGGCGAAGTGCCGGTAGGCTGCATTCGGCGAGACGCCCGCGCGCCGCGTGGCCTCGCGCAAGACGACGGCAGTCGGTCCGCCTACCTGGGCCAGGTCGACGCCGGCACCCAACAGCGCTCGTCGCAGGTCACCGTGGCGGTAGGTGGCGCGCTCGCCCCCGGTCCGATCCGTACTCACCATTGCTCCCACATGTTGACAGTGTGCACCGAGATGGCGCATTGTTCACGCCGTCCACAAGAGCAGCGCAGGGAGGATCCCATGACTGATCCAGTGAACGTCGGGCGGCAGCCGATGAACGGCGGCCCAGGCGCCCCACTGGCGGTGGAGGCGGAACAGCTCGTGAAGCAGTTTCGCGGTCGGAATGGCACGGTCGACGCCGTCCGCGGGGTGGACCTCAAGGTCGTGGCTGGGGAGGTCTTCGGCTTCCTCGGTCCAAACGGTGCCGGGAAGTCCACCACGGTCCGCATGCTGACGACGCTGATGTCGATCACCTCCGGTCGGGCGCGCGTGGCGGGGGTCGACGTCATGGCCGAGCCGGATGCAGCCCGCCGGTGCATCGGCGTGGCACTACAGGAGGCGGGGCTGGACCCGCGCCAGACGGGCCGCGAGCTGCTCGTCCTGCAAGCGCGGTTGTTCGGCAGCTCCGCTACGCAGGCCACAATGCGAGCGCAGGAGCTGCTGGAGCTGCTGGAGCTCGTGGACGCCGCCGACCGGCGGGTCAAGGGCTACTCCGGCGGCATGAGGCGCCGGCTCGACCTTGCCTCAGCGCTGGTGCACGAACCAGAGGTGCTGTTTCTAGACGAGCCGACGACCGGCCTGGACCCGGCCAGCCGCCTCACCGTGTGGGAAGAGGTGCGCCGCATCAACGCGCGCGGTACGACCATCTTTCTCACCACGCAGTACCTCGAGGAGGCGGACCAGCTCTGCGACCGGCTGGCCATTATTGACGGCGGCCTGATCGTGCGAGAAGGAACCCCCGCACGGCTGAAGGCCGAGCTGAGGCAGCGTCGCCACCTGGCCGCCGACCCCACCCTCGATGAGGTCTTTCTCGACGCCACCGGGCGCACCCGCGAGCGCCCGGCCGGCGAGGTCCAGCAGGTGTCTGCATGAGCACGGTGAAGCAGGCGGGGCTGCTCGGCGGACGAGCGCTACGCGAGGGCGTCCGTACTCCCGAGTCGCTGATCCCCACGCTGCTCATCCCGTTGTTCTTTCTGGTGGTCAACGTCGGGCAGGCCGGCAAGATCTTCCCCTCGGGTTCGACGCCGTTCCTGAGGGGGCAGAGCTACGCCGCGTTCCAGCTGCCCAGCTCCCTGCTGCTCGCGGCCTCCTTCAGCAGTGCAGCGCTCTACCTGGTCGAGGACATCGAGGGGGGCTACTTCGACAAGCTCCGCGCGGCGCCGATCTCGCGCAGCGCCCTGGTGATCGGGCGGCTGCTTGCGGAGAGCCTGAAGAGCGTTCTCATCACCTCGGTCCTGATCCTGCTGGCGCTGCCCTTTGGCATCTCCATCGCCAGCGGACCCCTCGGCTTCCTGCTGCTACTCGTCCTGAACGCGTTGTGGGCGGTCACCTTCGCCGGCTTTATGCAACTGATCGCGCTGAAGTCACGCAGCGCGGCGGCGACCAACTCCGGCGGGCTGGTGTTCTTCCCCTTGCTGTTTCTCACGCCGAACTTTGTCCCGCGTGACCTGCTGACCCGGCCCATGGAGATCGC